>NZ_JBEUPA010000005.1:0-154280 GCF_040492065.1 Actinomadura sp. NPDC000929
AGCGTTCGTCCTGAGCCAGGATCAAACTCTCCATCAAGGTCCAACGACCAGCCAGGGGGCGAACCCCGACCAGCCAAACCTCAGGAAACAATCCCGGCATCACCATCCCCAACGGGATGGCATTGCCTCAAAGAAATCCCCACCATCCCCGAAGAGATGGCACGGGGCGACCCGGCCGAAACAGACCGGGCCGATAAAGGCACTGGCTTTTAACACGCTGTTGAGTTCTCAAGAAACGGACACCCACCGTACCGGACCCGCTTTCGCGTTTCCCGCCCCGGGGCGACTTGTTCTTACTTTATCAGATCCGCTCGGACTGTCAATTCCGGGCTTTTCCGATACGCCATTCCGAATCCGCTTGCGCGGTTCCTTCCCGGCGGTGTTGCTATTTCATCAGATCCGGCCCGATTGTCAAATCGATCCTTTTCCGACCCATCCCGACGATGCGGGCGCGACGAAGTCGCGTCAGCTGATCGAGGATGGTTCCCCCGGGCCGGCCGCCGTCAGGCGTCCCGCACTCCCGTGGGGCGAAGTGAACAGTATGCCCAAGCGGAGGGGACGTCAAACCAGCTCGCACGCCCCAATGGCGCGGACTCGCGCGCGCGGCGCGCTCTGAGCCGCTCCAGCACGCGACCTACCTCGGGTTTCGTCCGGATCCACCCTGTTTGAACCGCTCGAACATCCCATTCACGCGGGCGAGGTTTCATTTCGGCAACGCCGACCGTTCGGCGCGCCTCAGGGCTTGGCCAGGTATCCGCCGACGAACAGCACACCTTCGGCGATCACCCAGGCGAAGGCCGTGACGGTGAGGGTCACGTCCAGCCGCCAGGGCCTGCGCCGGACGGCCGGCATCGACCACGCCGTGACGGCGACGGCCGCGGCGGCGACCGCCACGGGCGCCGAGATCCGCACGGCGTCCTCGAATCCGGCCGCGCATTCCAGGTCGCGGCCCTCGTCCTCACCGCAGAAGGCGGCGTCGCCCCAGCCGCCGAGGGCCGAGAAGAGCCAGAGGACGGCCAGCGCGCAGTTCGCGATCGTCGGAATCGCCGGCGAGATCCGCCAGCCGTTCGGGCGCCCGGACATGGCCTGCACGACCGGAACGTACCTCGCCTGGCGGGAGCCGGGAACCCCTCCGTGGGCGCGGCCTCCGGTCCGTCAGGTGATCTCTTTGGCCTCGTGCAGGTTCATGTCCATGACGATGGCCGTCATGACCGCCATCGTCCGCAGCGGTTCCCGGACGGGGTCGGCGATCTCCACCGCGTACTTGTCGGCGGTCGTGAGCAGGTGGGTGGCGAGGCCCGCCCACTTCTTGCGGACGTGCGCCACCTTGCCGCCGTCGGCGTCCTTCACCTCGAAGTTGTTGCGCGGCACGTCGACCTCGACCGTGCCGATGAGCGTCCCGTCGTCGTCGTAGACGACGTAGCGGCGGCCGACCCTCTCGGTGACGAAGGAGCCGACGCGCTCTCCGTCCGGCCGGAGGATCTCGGTGTACTCCCGGCCGCTCTGCTTGTCCACGACGTACAGGGGGTCGCCGTCGGGCGTCGTCAGCAGGACGGCTCGGGCGTCGAGGTTCGACTTGCCGGGGAACAGGCCGCGCATGACCGCGGCGTTGCCCTTGTCGTCGGTCGGCGCCGCGATGGCGAGGACGGTCCCGCCTTCGTCCAGCACCTTGTACCGCGACTTGGCCAACGGTCCCCTGCGAGGCTGTTCGACCCTGAGCACCGGGGAGCTGAACACTTCGCTCACGTGTTCTCCTGCCTCGTCGGCCGCATCGGCGACCGCCTCACTGTTCACTTCGCCTGCGCCCGCGTCCTCGGCGGCACGCCCTCCAACCGGCGATCCTGCCAAGCGCCGGGCCCGCAGGGGAAGCACTTTGCGCGCCCGTCTCCGCACGGCGGAATCGCCGCGCCCGCGCCCGGCTCACTGACCTGCACCGCCGTGGCCCGGGGTGCCCGTCCGAGAAACATTCTTCTTTCGGCCCGGCGTCCCCTGAGCATCCCCACGGACATCTCCGGCGCCCTACGAGCTTCCACAGAGCGTCGTCCTGCCCGAACCAGGGCTTCGACCCGCACCGGCCCTCGCGGACGCGGAAAGGGGCGGTTCCCGAAGGAACCGCCCCTTTCACATGCACTCGGAAGTGCGAACCGCGGACTCGCTCAGAAGTCCATGCCGCCGGCGTCGGGCATGCCGCCCGCCGGGGCCGGGTTCTTCTCGGGCTTCTCGGCGATGACGGCCTCGGTGGTGAGGAACAGCGCGGCGATCGACGAGGCGTTCTGCAGCGCGGACCGGGTCACCTTGGCCGGGTCGAGGATCCCCGACTCGAACATGTTGACGTACTCGCCGGTGGCGGCGTTCAGGCCCTCGCCCGGGGTCAGGTTGCGGACCCGCTCCACCACGACGCCGCCCTCGAGGCCGGCGTTGACGGCGATCTGCTTCAGCGGCTCCTCGAGAGCGCGCTTGACGATGTTCGCACCGGTGGCCTCGTCGCCCGCCAGCTCCAGCTTGTCGAACGCCTTGGTGCCGGCCTGCAGCAGCGCCACGCCGCCACCGGGGACGATGCCCTCCTCGACCGCGGCCTTCGCGTTGCGGACGGCGTCCTCGATGCGGTGCTTGCGCTCCTTGAGCTCGACCTCCGTCGCGGCGCCGGCCTTGATGACCGCGACACCGCCCGCGAGCTTGGCCAGGCGCTCCTGGAGCTTCTCGCGGTCGTAGTCGGAGTCGGTGTTGTCGATCTCGGTGCGGATCTGGTTGACCCGGCCCGCGATCTCGTTGGCGTCACCGGCGCCGTCCACGATGGTGGTCTCGTCCTTGGTGATGACGACCTTGCGGGCGCGGCCCAGCATCTCGGTCGTGGTGTTCTCCAGCTTGAGACCCACGTCCTCGCTGATGACCTGGCCGCCGGTCAGCGTGGCGATGTCGCCCAGCATGGCCTTGCGGCGGTCGCCGAAGCCCGGCGCCTTCACGGCCACGGACTTGAAGATGCCGCGGATCTTGTTGACGACCAGGGTGGCCAGGGCCTCGCCCTCGACGTCCTCCGCGATGATCAGCAGCGGCTTGCCGGACTGCATGACGCCCTCGAGGACGGGCAGCAGGTCCTTGTTGGCCGACGCCTTGCCCTGAACGATCAGGATGTACGGGTCCTCGAGGACCGCCTCCATCCGCTCGGGGTCGGTCACGAAGTAGTGCGAGATGTAGCCCTTGTCGAAGCGCATCCCCTCGGTCAGCTCGAGCTCCAGACCGAAGGTCTGGCTCTCCTCGACCGTGATGACGCCTTCCTTGCCGACCTTGTCCATCGCCTCGGCGATCATCTCGCCGATCTGCGGGTCGCCCGCGGAGATGGACGCCGTGGAGGCGATCTGCTCCTTGGTCTCCACGTCCTTGGCGAGCTTGGACAGCTCCTCGCTCACCCGCTCGACGGCGGCCTCGATGCCGCGCTTGAGCGACATCGGGTTCGCGCCGGCGGCCACGTTGCGCAGACCCTCGCGCACCAGCGCCTGGGCCAGCACGGTGGCGGTGGTGGTGCCGTCACCCGCGACGTCGTCGGTCTTCTTCGCTACTTCCTTGACGAGCTCCGCGCCGATCTTCTCCCACGGGTCCTCGAGCTCGATCTCCTTGGCGATCGACACACCGTCGTTGGTGATCGTGGGAGCGCCCCACTTCTTCTCCAGCACGACGTTGCGGCCCTTGGGACCAAGGGTCACCTTCACGGCGTCGGCGAGCTGGTTCATGCCGCGCTCGAGACCGCGGCGGGCCTCCTCGTCGAACGCGATCATCTTTGCAGCCATAGGCTCCAGTCCTCCCGGAACAAGGTGGCTTAGACGGATCGAGCCGACGCCCGCGACGGACGGCCCCGCCGACGACTTCCATTCCGCCGCCGGCCTGAGGCCTCATCGCCCCGACCCATGACTGTGTGAAGTTGTCACTCTCCACATCAGAGTGCCAATGCTTGTTTAGCACTCTACCCTGTCGAGTGCAAGCGCCACACATCACCGCCGCACGCGTCGCGCCGACCCGCTCGGAAGCGCTCTGACCTGCGCCGGAGGGTCACGTCAGCGCTGCCGACCGGCAGGAGGCGTCCGTCCGAAGAGCAGCCGAACCATCGCCTCGCCATGCGCGGCTCACCTCCCCGTAACGCTTTCGTTCTGCCTTGAGCAGGTGCCGCCCGAGCGCGGGGAGCGCCGGTCGTTCAGACGCCGGCCGTCCGGCTGCGCGCACGGGCGAGATCACCCTCGGTCGCGCCATCCGCCACTCCGACGGCGCCGCCGGCTTCGACGAGATCGAGTCCCCTACCGGGCTTCCCCGGGCTGACCCTGCGGCTGCTCGACCCGGCGACCGCAGCGCGCCGCGCGGACCGGCACCTCGCCTGAGAGGGGGTGCCGTCGCGGCCACCCGTTCCGCGTGCCATTGCACCGGCGGCGGCCTGTGCCGCTGTTTTTCCGCGGATTTTTTCGTCACGGACCGTTGGTGCCGGTTCTGTCGGTGCGACGACGTTTGCGGCGGCCCGGTGCACCGGGAATCACCACGGCCCGTTAGGGCCGCTTTCATGGAGTATGGCGAATGGTGAGGATGTTCTTTCAGTCCCGGGCAAAGGGCCGCCGCAAACGGGTCCGGACATTGGGCGGCCGCTCCGGCGTCGATGGTGACCGGGCCGGAGCGGCCGTGGTGCTTCGGTGTCCTGCTAGGAACCGCGGTTCACCGCTTGGTGGACTCCTGCTCGGGGCCCTCGACCGCGTTGATCACGGTGTTGTGCTTCCCGCCGTGGATGTGGCTGGTGATGGGCCCGGTCATCGTCGCGCTGTTGCCGGCGTAGACGTTCGAGCGGGGCGATCCGCTGAGGTTCGTGAAGATCGCGTCGCCCGAGCCGTTCTCGATGTTGGCGACGTCGCCGTTCTGGCCGACGATCGCCTTCTCGGCCGCGTGGACGTGCACCGGCCCGGGGCGGCCCCCCGTGGTGGCCAGCCGCTGTCCGGCCTGCGGAGCGTTGGCGTCGGCCTGCTGCTCCGGCGCGGCCTGCTGGGCCTCCTGCTGCGGAGCCGCCTGCTGCTCGCCCTGCTCCGGCGCGGCCTGCTGCGCGTCCTGCTGCGGAGCCGCCTGCTCCGCCTCCTGCTGCGGAGCCGCCTGCTGCTCGCCCTGCTGCTGAGCGGCCTGCTGCGCGTCCTGCTGCGGAGCGGCCTGCTCGGCGTTCTGCTGCGGGGCGGCCTGCTGCTCGCCCTGCTGCGGAGCCGCCTGCTGCGCCTCCTGCTGCGGAGCGGCCTGCTCGGCGTTCTGCTGCGGAGCGGCCTGCTCGGCGCCCTGCTCCGGCGCGGCCTGCAGCGACTCCTGCTGCGGGGCGGCCTGCTGAGGAGCCGCCTGCTGCTCGGCGGCCTGGTGCTCGGCCGCCTTGGCGAGCGCGACCTTGGTGGCCTCCTGCTCGGAGCCCTCGACGCCGGTGACGGCCGTGTTGTGCTTCCCGCCGTGGAGCTTCGTGGTGATGTCACCGGTCTTCACCGGCTTGTTCCCGATCACCGGCGCGGCCTTGGGCGACTTGGTGATGTCGGTGTAGATCAGGTCGCCCGGACCCTTCTCACTGATGTACGTGGGGCCGTTGTGCCCCACGTACGCCTTCTCCACCGCGTAGAAGTTGATGTCGGCCATGGCCGAGGGAGCCGCGAGGACGGCCGCTCCCATCGTTATGCCGGTCACGGCCATCGTGCGCAAAATGCGCTTCATGCCTTTCCTCACTCTCGTATGCCGTTCGGCGCCCCAGGGAGCGCCACTCCGGGTTCAATCTTCCAGGACGCGGCCAGCGAGAAACCCAAGTGACGGAGAGGCGGTGATCAAGATCAAAGCCGTGAAACTGGCGCTCGCTAAAACTTGTTCCATGCGCGTTTGGCCGGACGGGAGGAACAGTTGCCCAATCCAGCATCCACCGGGCAATCGCGTTCCGGAGAAGGGGGAATCGGCCAGATGTGAAAGGAAAAGCCCCGGCACGGTGGACGTGCCGGGGCCTCGCGGACGAGACGGACGTCAGCCGCCCGCCACCGCGGGGATGATGGAGATCTGGGCGCCCTCGGGCGTCGGGGTGTCGAGTCCCTCGGCGAAACGGACGTCCTCGTCCCCGACGTAGACGTTCACGAAACGGCGGATCTTGCCCGCGTCGTCCAGGATGCGGGCGGAGATGCCGGAGTAGCTGGCCTCGAGGTCGGCGACGACCGCGCGCAGGGTCGCGCCCTCGGCCTTCACCTCGGACTCGCCACCGGTGTAGGTCCGCAGGATCGTCGGGATACGGACGGACACGCTGCTCATGCTGCTCCTTCGTTCTCAGGCGAGGCCCGCGGCGCGGAACGCCTCCAGGGACGGGGCGATGTTCGCCGACGGCGCGACGACCGGGGCGACGGCGTCCAGGGTCTTCAGGCCGTCCCCGGAGTTGATGATCACGGTCTCGGCGCCCGGGTCGAGGGCACCGGCCTCGATGAGCTTGCGCAGGGTCGCGACGGTGACGCCGCCGGCCGTCTCACCGAAGATCCCCTCGGTGCGGGCCAGGAGCCGGATCCCCTCGACGACCTGCTCGTCGGTGACGTCCTCGACGGCGCCGCCGGTGCGGCGGGCCACGTCCAGGACGTAGGGGCCGTCGGCCGGGTTGCCGATGGCGAGGGACTTGGCGATCGTGTCGGGCTTCACCGGGCGGACGACGTCGTGGCCCGCCTTGAACGCGGCGGCGACCGGGTCGCACCCGGAGGCCTGGGCGCCGAAGACGCGGTACGGCTTCTCCTCCACCAGGCCCAGCTTGATGAGCTCCTGGAACGCCTTGTCGATCTTGGTCAGCTGGGAGCCGGACGCGACCGGCACGACGACCTGGTCGGGCAGCCGCCAGCCGAGCTGCTCGGCGATCTCGTAGCCGAGCGTCTTGGAGCCCTCGGCGTAGTAGGGGCGGACGTTGACGTTGACGAACGCCCAGTCGTCCTGCTCGCCCGCGATCTCGGACGCGAGCCGGTTGACGTCGTCGTAGTTGCCGTCGACCGTCACGAACGTCCCGCCGTACACGGCCGTCGTGATGATCTTCTGGGACTCCAGGTTCGACGGGACGAACACCGCGCTGCGGATCCCGGCGCGGGCCGCCGCGGCGGCGACGGCGTTGGCGAGGTTCCCGGTGGACGGGCAGGCCAGCACCTTGAACCCCAGCTCGCGGGCGGCGGCGAGCGCCACGGCCACGACGCGGTCCTTGAACGAGTGGGTCGGGTTGCCGCTGTCGTCCTTCACCCACAGGCTCTGCAGGCCGAGGCTCTCCGCGAGGTTGTCGGCGCGGACGAGGCGGGTCAGGCCCGGCTCGGTGTTCGGGGTGTCGGCGACGTTGGACGGGACGGGCAGCAGCCCGCGGTAGCGCCAGATGTTGCGCGGTCCGGACTCGATGGACTCCCGGGTGACGCCGTCGAAGTCGTAGGCGATCTCCAGGGGGCCGAAACACTCTTCACAGGCGTAGTAGGGCCCGAGGTCGCGGGACGAGCCGCATTCGCGGCAGACGAGAGCGGTAGCCGGTCCGAGGTCTGTGGCAGGCGTGAGTGCCATGAGGGCGAGGCCTTTCTCCCCATCTTCCCTGCGCCACCTTGGTCGCAGGCCGGAGTTGGCACCATCTCCCGGCCGGCCTCGCAGGATCGCGACGCGCCGCAGCCAGGTGGTTGCCGGGGCTTCGCAGGGCCGGTCCCTCCACCCCTCTGGATGAGCGTTATGAAGTTGTCGATCTACGAGCTTTGAACTCGTATGCGTGACTTTACATGAACTGACCGGATGCCAGACAGGCGGGTCCAGCGATTGAGACGTTACCCGGCGGGTGTCTTGATCACCCGTTGGGTCGGGTCGAGGAACACGTGCCGGACGGTCGGGACGCGCTCGCGGAGCCGCCGGTCGATCTCGCCGGCGACGTCCTCGGCCTCGTCGGCGCTGATGTCGTCGGAGAAGTGCACCTTCGCGGCGACGAGGATCTGCTCGGGGCCGAAGTGCATGGTGAGCAGTTCGTCCACGCCGGTCACGCCGGGCGCGCCGCAGATCTCGGCGCGGATCTCGCGCTGCTCGGCGGGGTCGGCCGCCTGGCCGATGAGCAGGCCCATGCTCTCCCTGCCGATCGAGAAGGCGAGGACGACCAGGAGGATCCCGATGAGGACGGACGCGAGCCCGTCCCAGAACTCCGACCCGGTGATCTGGCGCATCGCGAGGCCGCCGGCGGCGAGCGCGAGGCCGATCATCGCCGCGGTGTCCTCGAACAGCGCGGTCTTGAACGTCACGTCGGGCGACTTGCGGACATGCTCGACCAGGTCGCGGTCGCTGTCGCGCGTCTCCTTCTTGGCCTGGTAGAAGGCGCGGATCCAGGACGTCCCCTCCAGCACCGCGCCGAGGCCGAGGACGGCGTAGGCGAGCCACACCGTCGTCCCGCCGCCGCCGTGACCGGTCATGGTCAGGATGCCCTCGAAGATCGAGAATCCGGCGCCGGCCACGAAGATGCCGAACGCGGCGAGCAGCGACCACACGTACCGCTCGTTGCCGTATCCGAAGGGGTGGCGCCGGTCGGGGGGCCGCTCGCTGCGCCGGAGCGAGGTGTAGAGGAAGCCCTGATTGAGGGTGTCCGCCACCGAGTGCGCGCTCTCCGCGAGCATGGCGCTGGACCCGGCCAGCAGGCCGGCGAACAGCTTCGTGATCGCGAGGATGAGGTTCGCGGCACCGGCGACGAGCACGGTTTTCGTCGTCTCGGACTTGCTCATTGCCGCCGGATACCCCCTGGGCGGATGACTAATCGGGCGGAACGGACACAAGGGCGGGCGATGCCGGCCACCTCGCGGGTCACTTTGATGCGCCTCGGCCGCAACTGAGACCCTTCCCGTATGAGCCAAGTGCTGGTGGCCTCGAACCGGGGTCCGGTGTCGTTCTCGCTGTCGGACGACGGCGGGCTCACCATGCGGCGCGGGGGCGGCGGTCTCGTGTCGGGCCTCGCCGCCGTGACGGGCGCCCCGCGCGACCCCGGCCCGCCGCGTCCGGCCGAGACGGCGCGGGAGCCGTCCTCGACGGGAGCGGACGTGCTCTGGGTGTGCGCGAGCCTCGGCGAGGCCGACCGCACGGCGTCGCGCCGTTCCCCGGACGGCCGCCTCGACCTCGCCGGGTACGAGACCGGCGGGGCGGCGGTGCGCATGCTCGACATCCCGGCGGCCACGTTCGACCGCGCCTACAACGGCGTCGCCAACTCGACGCTGTGGTTCGTCCACCACCTGTTGTACGACACGCCGCGCAGCCCGCACTTCGACGCCCGCGCCCGGCGGGACTGGCAGTCCTACGAGGCGTACAACGCGGCCTTCGCGGACGCCCTCGCACGCGACGCCGCCCAGGGCGCGAAGGCGGCGATCCAGGACTACCACCTGTCGCTGGCTCCGCGGATGCTGCGCGACCGGCGCCCCGACCTGAAGATCGTGCACTTCTCCCACACGCCCTGGGCGCCGCCGGAGTACTTCCGGCTGCTCCCGGACGACATCGGCGCGCAGGTCCTTCTCGGCATCCTGGGCGCCGACCACGCCGGCTTCCTCACGGAGCGGTGGGCGTCGGCCTTCCTCGACTGCTGCGAGCTGCTGCCGGGCGCGCGCGTCGACCGCGTGGCCCGCACCGTCTCCTGCTCGGGCCACACCACGCGCGTGGGTGTGCACGGTCTCGGCGTGGACGGGGCGGCGCTGCGCAGGCGCGCCGCCGAACCGGACGTCGTCGAGAGGGCCCGCGCGCTGCGCGAGCAGGTGGGCGACCGCCGGCTCATCGTGCGGATCGACCGGACGGAGCTGTCCAAGAACATCGTGCGCGGGCTCGCCGCGTACCGGGAGATGCTCGTCAACCATCCCGAGTGGCGCGGACGCGTCGTGCACCTCGCGTTCGCCTACCCGTCCCGCTACGACCTGCCCGAGTACCGGGAGTACACCGCGGCCGTCCAGCGCATGGCCGGGCAGATCACCGACGAGTTCGGCACCGCCGACTGGGACCCGCTGATCCTCCAGGTGAACGACGACTACCCGCGTTCCCTCGCCGCCTACGGCCTGGCCGACGTCCTGCTCGTCAACCCGATCCGGGACGGGATGAACCTGGTCGCCAAGGAGGGGCCCGTCCTGTCGCGGCACGGCTGCGCGCTCGTGCTGTCGCGAGAGGCGGGCGCGGCGGCGGAGCTGTCCGAGGACGCGCTGGTGGTCAATCCCTACGACGTCTCGCAGACGGCCGAGGCCCTGCGCCAGGCCCTGCTGATGCCGCGCGCCCGGCGGGCCGAACGCTGCGCCCGCCTCGCCGACGCCGCGACCGCCCTGCCCCCGCAGCGCTGGTTCGCCGACCAGCTCGCCGCGCTGGACTAGCTCCCCGCGTAAAGGGAGCGGCGTGCTGCTCTGCGGGCGTCAGGGCAACACGCCGCGGGTCCGGTCAGGGGGCGCTGCCGGCGGACTGCTCGGCGGTGAGGAGGCACTCGACGGGGTTCGGCTCGTGGTGCTGCCTCCACCGCTCGCGCAGCGCGGCCTTGCTCTGCGCCATGCGCCGGTGGGCGGCGGTGCGGGTGAAGCGGGCGAGCAGGGCCGCGGACGGCTTCGGCAGGCCGCTCGGCTCGTAGCCGTACTCGGCGAGCCGCTCGCCGAACGCGGCCTCGGCCAGGCTGATCTCCCACGCGTCGAGGCGCTCCGCCCATGATCCGACGCGGTCGGTCGTGACGGCGTCGCGGGTCCGGCCTTGCCACTTCCTGGTGGACGGGACGATCCGCTTCGCCAGCCCCTCCGGGTGGGTCATCTCGGGGTCGAAGTCCTCGCCGAGGAAGCCGCAGAGCCGGGTCAGCTCGTCGGCGGGGTCGGCGACGAGCCGCTCGTACTGCAGCTCGTAGTAGGAGTCGGGGCCGAGGCGCTCGGCGAGCCGGCGGCCGCGGTCGATCGTCTCCCGCCAGGCGGAGACGGCGTGGTGGATGTCGGCGTCGAACCAGGGCATCTCCATCAGCGACGCGACGCAGTCCCGGCCGTCCCGGACAAGATGGACGAACTGGGCGTCGGGAAACATCCGCAACAGCGTGCCGACGTGCTGGGAGTAGCTCGGGCGCTTGTCGCCCCAGCGCGGTTTGCCGTGCAGGCGGGCGTAGGCGCGGAAGACGATGCCGACCGCCGAGCCGAGCGTCGGAGGCCCGTCGGCGATCTCCTCCACGAGCCCGTCGGCGTCCATGCCGAGCGCCCGCACCTTGGTGGCGCGTTCTCCGACGATCCACTCCGCGAGCATCCGCCTGTTCTTGCTGTCCCGGAGGTCACCGTAGTCGCACCTCGCCGCATAGGCGGGCAGGACGAACCGGGTCTCCGCCGGGATCGCGATGCGGGCGTGCGAGTGGAGCATCAGGCGCAGCAGCGTCGTGCCCGAGCGAGGACAGCCGAAGATGAAGATCGGACGATCGCGGCGGAGGGCCGGTCCTGGTGGCATGCACCGCATGCTGGTGCAGAAGCCCAGTTCAGAACCCGGCTTCTGCACCCACTGTTACGGTCCGATGACCCACCCTTGACCGGCGGTCAGGTGTAGGACTCGCCGAGCGTCTGCCTCACCTGCTTGCGCGCCTCGTGGATGCGGGACTTCACCGTGCCGAGCGGGAGCTTGAGCTGCTCGGCGATCTCCGCGTACTCCAGCTGCGAGACGTCCCGCAGCACCAGGGCCTGGATGAGGTCGGGCTTGCGGGCCTCCAGGTCCTCCATGGCGTCGAGGATGTCGACCCGGGAACCCGCGATGACGCTCGTCCGGCGCGGGTCGGGACGCTGCTGGGGAAGCTCGCCCGCCTGCTCGACCGAACGCCGCTTCAGCGAACGGTAGGTGGAGCGGGCGGAGTTGGCGACGACGACGTGCAGCCAGGTGCTGAAACGCGACCGGCCCTCGAACCGGTGGATGTTCCGGGCGACCTGGAGCAGCGCGTCCTGGCACGCCTCCTCGGCGTCCTGTCGGCAGGGCAGGAACCGGGAGCTGTGCCGCAGCACGTCCGGCTCGATCTTGCGGAGGAGCTCGTTGAGGGCGCCCTGGTCGCCCTGCGCGGCCTTGACCGCCAACTCCTCGGTCCTCTCGTCGAATGCCATGCCGCCTCATTGCTCGTTCGCGCGCTCACCCCGTTGTTGGGATGATACGGGAGTGTCTTTCCCACCATCAGTAGGCCGTTACCGGATCGATCGCGTCCTGGGGTCGGGGGCGTTCGCCTCTGTATGGCTGGGGCACGACGACGCCCTCGAGTCCCAGGTCGCCATAAAGGTCCTGAACGGCAGCCTGATCGACGATCTGGACGTGCGCAACAGGTTCCTCGAGGAAGCCCGGATCCTGCGCCGCGCCGACTCCGAGCGACTCGTCCGCGTCCACGACATCGGCGAGCTCCCGGACGGGCGCCCCTACTTCGTGATGTCGTACGCCGACCGCGGAACGCTCGGCGATCGCATGCGCGAGCGGCCACTTCCGGTCAGCGAGGCGGTGGCGCTCGCCGAGCAGATCGCCTACGGCGTCGAGGTGATCAACACGCTGGGCGTCATCCACCGCGACCTGAAGCCGTCCAACGTGCTGTTCCAGTCGACGCCGGACGGCGGCGAGAAACTGCTCATCGCCGACCTCGGCCTCGCCAAGGCGCTCGCGCACGCGTCCGGCGCCTTCACCCTTCCGGTCGGCACGCCCGGGTACATGTCGCCCGAGCAGGCGCGGTTCGGCGGCGGGCTCGACATCCGCGCGGACGTGTACGGCCTCGGCGCCCTGACCTACCACATGCTCACCGGGCGGGCCCCGGGCCCGGCGCCGGTCAAGAAGGCGCCGAGCGAGCTGCGCGAGGGCCTGCCCCCCGCGTTCGACCAGGTGGTCCTGCGGGCGCTGGAGGTCGAGCGGGAGAAGCGGTGGCCGACCGCCGAGGCGTTCGCGGAGGCGCTGTCCACGCTGCGGCCCACCTCCGCGCAGGCCGCGCCGGCGCCCGCCCAGACGGCGCCCCCGCCGCCCGAGCCGCAGATCGACGCCGACGCGACCGTCCAGGACTTCTACCGCGAGGGCGTCCAGGTCCAGCAGCAGCCCCCTCCCGTGCAGCAGCCCGGGCCCGCGCAGCCCACTCCCGCGCAGCCCAACCCCGCGCAGCCCGCCGCGGCGGCGGGCCAGAGCGCGCAGCCCGGCATGCACACGCGGTTCGACCGGCCCGGCGAGGACGACCTCCACACGTCCGAGATACGCGTCCCGCCCAGTACGCCGTCCGAAGAGGTGACGGTCGTCGACCGGCCCAGCGGGCGCTCCACACCCTTCACCCAGGTGGAGGCGCCCACATCACCCGACAACGACAACAACCCGACGATCGCCTACCAAGGTCCGCCGCCACAGGGCCAGCCGCAGGCGCCGCCGCAGAACCAGCCGCAGGGGCCGGACGACAAGACGACCGCGTTCCCGGCCCAGTCGCCGCAGGGCGGGGCCCCGCAGGGCGGGCCGATGCAGCAGATGGGCCCGGGCGGCCAGCAGCCCTACGGGCCGCCGCCGACCGGTTTCCAGCCTCCGCCGCAGGGGCCGGTCCAGGGCGGCGGGCAGGGCGGGCCGCGCGGCGGCGGAGCCCCGAAGAAGTTCGTCACGCCGCTGATCATCACGGCGGTCGTGCTGGTGGTCGCGGTGATCGGCGGCCTGACGCTCGGCATGATGTTCTCCGGCGGCGACGACGGCGGCAAGGACGGCAAGGACAAGAAGCCGGCGGTCCCGAAGGACTTCGTCGCGGCCGCCGACGGCTCGGGCAAGATCAGGACCGCGGTCCCGAAGGCGTGGCCGGTTCAGGGGCAGGAGCCGACGTGGACGCCGTCCGCCGTCGGCCTCGCCGACGGCCAGCCGCGCCCGGTGCTGCGCGCGACGCCGGACAAGGCCGCGTTCCTCGGCAACGGCAAGGGCCCCGGCGTGTTCGTCGGCGTGACCACCGACCTCGGTGCGAACCAGCTCCCGCCGCCGCGCGCCGCCGTCCACCCGCAGTGCACGAAGGCCGCGCCGGAGAACTACACCACGCCGGACGGCGCCCTCAGCGGGACGATCACCCGCTTCACCGCCTGCAAGACCGGCACGCCGTCGGTCACCGAGGTCGGCCTCAAGGACAAGTCCGGCAAGTTCGGCCTGTGGATCCGGGTCAAGGAGACCGACGGCCGCGACGCCACCAAGGACATCCTCGACAACCTGAAGGTCACCGGCCCCTGACCCGGGGCTCGGACCGGTACCACGAAGACCCGCGCATCGAGGCGCGGAGCGGCCCCCCGCTCCGCGCCTCGTTCCGTTCGGCGCGGGCGCACTCCGCAGTGATTCGCGTCACAATGTTGCATCGCGACATGTTAGCGATATATCGTTGAGGCATCGCAACCGATCAACAACGAAGGAGACTGCGATGCACGAGCACACGATGAGAAGGCGCGGCGGCTTCAGGCGACCGGAGGAGCGGGGTCGCCGCGGCGACCCGTTCGGCCCGTGGGGGTCCGGCGGCCCGGGAGGACCCGGCTTCGGTCCGGGCTTCGGTCCCGGCCATCGCGGACGCGGTGGCCGCGGGCGGCGCACCCGGCGCGGCAACGTCCGGGCGGCACTGCTCGCCCTGCTCGCCGAGCGGGCGATGCACGGCTACGAGATGATCCAGGAACTGGACGGCCGCACCGGCGGCGTCTGGCGGCCGAGCCCCGGCTCGGTCTACCCGACCCTCCAGATGCTGGAGGACGAGGGCCTGGTCAGCAGCGAGGAGCAGGGCGGCAAGCGGCTGTTCTCCCTCACCGACTCCGGCCGGGAGGAGGCGTCGGCGCAGACCGCCGCCCCCTGGGACGAGGTCACCGAGGCCGCCGGCGAGAACGTCCTGCGCGGGCGCGAGGCCGTCGGCCAGCTGATGGGCGCCCTCCAGCAGGTGATGTCCGTGGGCAGCGAGGCGCAGAAGGCGCGCGCGCTGGACGTCGTCAACGACGCCCGCCGCCGCCTGTACGGGATCCTCGCCGACGACCCCGAAGCCGAGTGAACCTCAGGGAGCACCGACCGGAACCGCCGTGGCCGCCCAGGTCACGGCGGTTTCATTTTCCCTTCGGAAACGGCGCCTCCCTGGCGAGCCGGTCGGCCATGTACAGCTGCTTCCACACGTACAGGGCCATGTCCGAACGCCTGACGCGGCGGTCGACCGGGACGCCCACCGTCGCGCGGACCAGGTACGCCGAGCCCGGCGGAAGGTACTTGTCGCCGCCCTCCCCCGCGACCAGCGCGCCGCCCGCGAGCCGCCGCACGACCTGGCTGTCGGTCGGCGGCGTGCACAGGCCCTCGGGGACGCCGGCCTGCGGCATGCAGCGCCCCCGCGCCGCCGGCGTGACGAGGTCGCGCCGGACGAACACGTCGCCGGGGAAGTCGAGCAGGACCTTCTCGCCGCTCGGGTTGGCGAGGATGTACTCGATGTAGGGGAACGCCGTCCCGGACGGCGGCGTGGACCGGGACGCCGTCCCCACGCCGTCGCTGATCCCGGACGTCACCGCGGCGATCCTGTACCGGGAGCCGTCGGCGGTGCCGATCGTGAGGGGCGCGCCCGCGGGCGGCAGCTTGGCGGCGCCGCCCGGCGCCCGCTCGCCCGCGGCCGGGGCCGCCTCGGTCGCGCCCTCGTCGCCGGAGCCGGGCGTCAGCACGACCCCGGCCGTGACCAGCCCGGCCAGGACGAGCACGCCCGCCGCGACCAGTCCGCTTCGGCGTCCCTTCCGCCGCCGCTCCCGGCGCTCGCGCTCGCGCTCGCGAGGCCCGAGCCGCACCTGGACGCCGCTGGTCTCGCGGACGCCCATCGGCCCCGTCGCCGACGACCGCTCCTCGGGTTCGGAGTAGGCGTCCTGCGCCTCGGGCACGGCGGCCCACTCCGACCCGCCGAGCGGCGGCTCCGCGCGCGACCGCGGCGGCTCGGGAGGCGACGGCGGCGGCAGCGGGGGCGACGGCGGGGGCGTGCCCCAGACGCGCGGCGGCGCCTGCGCGGCCGGCGCGGTGTGGACGATCGGACGCGTGGGGGCGTCCGGCGGGATGGGAGGCCCCGGCGGAACGTGCACGCCGGGCGGAACGTGCACGCCGGGCGGGACGTGCACGCCGGGCGGGACGTGGGCGCCGGGCGGGCGGCCCGGCGTCCCCTCTCTGGGCGTGGCCCTCGGGATGCCCTGGGAGGGCGTGTGCCTGATCTCGCCTGGACGGCGCGGAAGTCCCGGTTCCGTGTCCACCGTCTCGCCTCCCGATGTCCCTCGTGCGGCTTCCCCGCGAACCACACTCCCCACAATTCACCACATTTTGACCTAATCGCCTTCCGCTGCCACACCGGCCCCCGGAGTCTCGCGAGATGCGACAAGTCGAGCCGGGAGTCTTGTCACCTGACGGACAATTACTCCGCGCTCCGGCGCCCCGGGCGACGCCGGAGGCCGTTGGAGTGAGTCAGGAGAGGGAGTCGGCGAGCGAGCCGATGAGGTCGACCACGCCGGCGGGCCCGTCGACCACCAGGTCCGCCCGGTCGGCGAGCGCGGTGACCTCGGTCGAGCCGCTGCACACCAGCACGCCGGGCACGCCCTCGGCGCGCAGCGCGTCGACGGCGTCGAACGCGGCGAGGTCGCCGAGGTCGTCCCCGGCGAACAGCAGGGCGGAGGGGCGCGTCCCGCGGTCGTCGACGTACGCGCGCAGCGCCTTGCCCTTGTCCATGCCGGGCGGGCGCAGTTCGAGGACGTACCGCCCCGGCTCCACCGACAGCCCGGTCCGCTCGGCGAGCGCGGCGAGGATGCTGCGCAACCGGTCCAGCGCGACCTGCGGTTCGGCGCACCGGCGGGTGTGGACGGCGAGCGCCTGCCCCTTGTCCTCGACGAACGTCTCGGGCGGGGCGCCGGCGGCGGCGAGGACGCCGGGCAGCTTCGCGCGGGCCTCGGCGACGCCGGGCGGCGGCTCCGGCACGGTCAGCGTGCCGGAGTCCCAGCGTTCGAGCCCGTACTGCCCGAGCACGACGAGCCCGTCGATGCCCTCGAAGCCGCCGTACTCGACGGCCACGGCGGCGGGACGTCCGGTCACGATCAGCAGCGAGCCGACCAGCGGGGCCAGCCGGGCCAGGGCCGGCGCGGCGTCCGGATGGGCCCTCGCCGAGGCGGGGTCGGGGACGATCGGCGCCAGGGTGCCGTCGAAGTCGAAGCCGAGCACGGCCCCGGCCGGGTCGTCGCGGATGGCGTCAAGTCCTTCGGCGCCTGCGGCCGTCAAAGAGCGGGGAGAGTTCACGTGACCAATGGTGGCCAGGTCAGGGCCGGATGCCGAGCCGCCGCGCGGCACGGCCTCGTTGCCGCTGTGTCCGCATCCGGCGCAGGCGCTTGACGAGCATCGGGTCGCACTCCAGCGCCTCGGGCCGGTCGATCAGGATGTTCAGGAGCTGGTAGTACCGCGTGGCCGACATGTCGAACGTCTCGCGGATGGCCTGCTCCTTGGCGCCGGCGTACTTCCACCACTGCCGTTCGAAGGCGAGGATCCGGCGGTCGCGCTCGGAGAGCCCGCCGGCGCTGAACGCGGCGTCGTCCGCCGCGCCCTCCGCTTCGGCGGGGCCGGGCTCGGCCGGGGGGCGGCCGTCGTCCATGGTTCGGTCCTGTGGGGGGACGTCACCGCGGGGGTCACCGGGGGCGTTCGCCGCTCGCATCAGGTCCCCTCTGTGGTTACTGATCCCGGGTCGTCCGGGTTCGGGCGGGAGCCATGCTACGCGTCCGCGCGGACAAGTTCCGGCGGATCCCGGTGAACGGACGCCGGTGGTTCAGTGCATCACATCCCCCTTCACCTGGGGCTCTTTCGCTCCGTGTGTCTCACCGGCAACGGCGTTCACGTCACGGTGAAACATATGTACGCTGCATACGTTAGAGTAGGTGATCCGCAGCGTCCGGCGTTCGGAACGGAGACCTTGCATGGCGACGGAGACCTCCGCCACGGGACGGACCGCCGAGCGGGCCGCGCCTCGGGACGGGAGCCCTCCCGAACCCCCCGCCGACGGCTCCCTCACCGAGATCGCGACCGCGCTGTTCCATCTGCGCCGCGTGTGGGCCAAGCCCGACCTCGTCAAGCGCGTCCGCGCCCAGACCTCCACCGCCGGGGACGGGCGCCCGCTGCAGCTGTCGAACCTGATGGTGGTCAACGCGGTCGCCGCCCTCACCGACTGCGCGCGCCCGGACGAGCCCTCCTGCGAGGTCACGGTCGGCGCGGTCGCGGAACGGCTGGAGATCGACCCGTCCACGGCCAGCCGCCTCGTCGGGCACGCCATCGACGCCGGCCTGGTGTCCCGGCGCCCCTCCCCCGTCGACGCGCGCCGCGCCAACCTCGGCCTGACCGAGTCCGGGCGGCGCGTCAAGCAGGTCTCCGACCGGTTCCGCCGCGCCTACCTCGACGACCTGATGGCCGACTGGTCGGAGCGGGAGCGCACCGAGTTCGCGCGGCTGCTCACCCGCTTCGCCGACGCCGCCGTCCGGGCACCGATGTACCCGGACGGCATCGACCGCATCTTCGAGGAGGCGGCCGCCGACTAGGCACCGTTGCGCAGGGCGGACATGCGGACGTGGTACTCGTCCTCGTCGATCTCGCCCCGGGCGAACCGCTCGGCGAGCACCGAGCGCGCCTTGGTCATCGGGTCGGCCGCCGCCCTGGCCGCCGCGGCGCCGTCGTGCATGCGGCGCCGGATGAGGTAGAAGGCGGTGCCGAGCACGGCCAGCCAGAACAGGCCGAACGTGATGGGGAAGACCGGCCAGAACGCGGGGGCGTCCCCGTCGTGCCAGCCGCCCGGGTGCATCGCGGCCGCCTGCGTCGCCAACATCGTCACCATGGTTCATCGACCTTCCTGTGTCGGATGAGTCGATGCTCGGCGAGAGGTCCGGGGGGCCGCATCGTCCGGCCGGAGGCACTCGCGCTACGCCCGCCGGAGTACCGCGCTCACCACCAGGGCGGCCGGTACTCCTCGTCCTCGCCGGGCCGTGGCGGCCGCGAGTGCCGTCCGCGCGGCTCGCCGTCGGCGGGGTCGGGCGGCGGGACGGGCCCTTCCGGCGGTTCGGCGCCGCCCAGGCCGGGCGGCGGGACGTCGGGGAACGCCTCGGCCGGCGCCTCGTCCGCGTGAGGTACGGGCGGAAGCGGCGGCTCGCCGGGCGGTTCCGGCGGTACCGCGGCGAGCGGATCCGTCGCGGGCCCGGGGACGTCCGGCGCCTCCAGGGCGCCCCGGCGGAAGGCGTCCCAGTCGTCGTCATCGAGGACGGACGGCTCGTCCCGCGCCGCCCCGTTCAGCCCGGCGCCGTTGCGCCCCATCCCGTTGAGCGGATCGTGTCCGCTGAGGGGGTCGTGCCCGTTCAGCGGGTCGTGCCCGTTCAGGGGGTCGTGCCCGTTGAGGGGCTCATGCCCGTTGAGCGGGCCGTGGCCGTTGAGCGGATCGTGCCCATTGAGGGGGTCGTGGCCGTTGAGCGGGTCATGCCTCTGGTGCGTCCCGTGCCCGCCCGTGGTGAACTCACCGGGATCGAACGGGCGCAGCTCGCCCGGCATGACCGGCGGCTGCTTCGGCTCGATGGGAGGCGTCGGCCGCCCGTCCCAGCCGGACGGCGGCGGGGGCTCGGGGAGAGCGGGGTCCGGCGGCGGGAACGCGGCGGGGCCCGGCTCGGGCCGCGGGGCCTCCCAGAGCGGGGCGTCCCGCGGCGCGGAGGCCGGCGGCGGAGGCTCCTCGAAGGCGGGGGCCGGGTAGACCTCGTTGTTCTGGAAGAGCGGCGCGTTGACCGGTGCGACCACGGGCGCCGCGTACATCTCGGCGGGGGCCGGGGGCACGGCGGCCGCGGGCTCGCGCGGCGCGGCCGGGGCCGAGGGCAGGCCGTAGTCGGCGACGGCATCGGTGTCGCCGCCGTCCTCCTCGGGGCGCCGCCGCTGCCGCCACCCCAGCACGAGCCCGAGGACGACCAGCAGCCCCCCGCCGCCGAGGACGAGCGGGAACAGCACGCCGGAGTCGCGGTCGTCCCGCTGCGCGGCCGGCCGCGGCGTCGCGGCCGCGGGCGGCGGCGTCTCCACCGGGCCGCTGGAGGTCTTGTTGATCTGGTTGGCGGCGACGAGGGTGCGGACGGCGTCGACCGTCCCGCGGCATTCGGGCGACCCGGTGGGGTGGGCGGCGCGGGCCGGCGAGCCCTGGATGAGCGCCCGCCGGACCTCCTCGGGGCTCAGCCGCGGGTAGCGGGAGCGGACGAGCGCGGCGACCCCCGCGACGATCGCGGACGAGGCGCTGGTCCCCGTCCCGACGACGTAGCCGTTGCTGGCGTCCGCGCTGACGATCTCGACGCCGGGCGCGCAGACCGCGGCGCCCGAGCGCCGGTTGCTGTCCTTCCAGAGGCGCAGGCGGCGGTCGAGCGCGCCGACGGCGATCACGCCCGGGTAGGCGGCGGGGAAGTTCTTGCGGTTCGCTCCGGAGCCGTCGTTGCCGGCGGAGGCGATGAGCACGACGCCCTTGGAGAGCGCGTACCGGATCGCCTTCTCCTGCGAGGGCGTGCCGTTGTAGGACTGGCGGCCGCCGCCGAGCGACATGTTGATGATCCCGGCGCCGTGGTCGACGGCGTACCGGATGCCCTGGGCCACCGCGTCGCGGTCGCCGCCGGCGCCCGGCTGCTGCCCGTTGTCGCGGCGCAGCGGGTCGTCGTTCTCCAGCGTCACGCGGACGGACAGGACGTTGCTGAGCGGCGCGACGCCCATCATGCCCTGCGACAGCTCGGGACCGTGGCCGTGACCCGCGATGATGCTGGCCATGGACGTCCCGTGCAGGCCCCAGTAGCGGCTGCCCGGACGGCGTACGCCGCCGGTCAGGTCGGGGCCGGTGACGACGCGCCCGGTGAGGTCGGGGTGGCGCCGGTCGACGCCGGTGTCGAGGACGGCGACCGTGACGCCGCGCCCTCTGGAGTACCGCCACGCCTTCTGGGCGCGCAGGACGTCGAGGTGCCATTCGCGGGAGCGGATCTGGTCGGTCGGCGCGTTCAGCAGCGGCCCCGCCACGGCGCCGGCCGACGCGCCGCGCACGGTCCGGTCCTTCGCGGGGGAGTCGGAGACGATCGCCGCGGGCACGGCCACGGCGGCGCCGAGCGTGAGCGCGGTGAGGGTCGCGGTCGTCCGGGCGCCGAGCCGGAGCAACGGCACGGCCGGCCGGGGGTGCGCCGGACGGCGCCGACCGGCTTCGGACACGCCGCCCCTCCCTCTGGCTGACCGCCGCGCTCCACGGCGGGTGACATTCTGCCACGCGAACCGCCCCTGGCCCGGGCACTCGGCACATTAGGGCACGGGCCCGGACAGCGCGGATCTTCCCGGACCAGCCTTCCGTACTCGCGGGTAATCAAACCGGGCACGGCATGCTAACCCGTGCGCGCCGTCCGGGTCACTGTGATCCCGCACCCGTCAGAGCCCTGACCGACAGGTCGTCGTAACGCTCCCGGTCGGCCTTCTCCCGTCCGGCGAAGGTGCCGGCGACCGCGCACGCGAACCCGATCGGGATCGACACGAGCCCCGGGTTCTCCAGCGGGAACAGGTGGAAGTCGACGCCCGCGGGGAACAGCGACAGGCTCTCCCCCGTCACCGGATCGACCTTGCCGGAGACGACGGGAGAGAAGAGGACCAGCACCAGCGACCCGATCAGGCCGCCGTAGATGCCCGCGACGACCCCGGCGGAGTTGAACCGGCGCCAGAACAGCGACAGCACGATCGCCGGGACGTTCGCCGAGGCGGCCATCGCGAACGCCAGCGCCACCAGGAACGCCACGTTCAGGTCGCGGGCGACCACCGCCAGGACGATCGCCAGCGAGCCGACGAGGAACGAGGCGAACCGCGCGACCGCGACCTCCTGCGACTCGCGCGGGCGGCCGAGCATCAGCACCTGGCCGAAGTAGTCGTGGGCCAGCGACGCCGACGACGCCAGCACCAGCCCGGACACGACCGCGAGGATCGTCGCGAACGCCACCGCCCCGATGAACGCCAGCAGGACGTCCCCGCCGGCCCGCCCGCCGACGTGCTGCCCGACGGCCTGCGCGAGCTGCGGCACCGCGGTGTTGCCGGACGGGTCCTGCGCCACGATCGCGGACCGGCCCACCAGGGCCGCGGCGCCGAAGCCGAGCGCGAGCGTCATCAGGTAGAAGACGCCGACGAGGCCGATCGCCCAGGACACCGACGTGCGCGCGGCCCGCCCGTCGGGGACCGCGAAGAACCGCGAGACGACGTGCGGCAGGCCCGCCGTGCCGAGCACGAGGGCGAGCGCGAGGCTGATGAAGTCGAGCTTGTTGACCACGGTCCGGTAGGCGTCGCCCGGGACGTCCCGCCCGTACTGGAGCCCGGGGCGCAGGAACGCCTCGCCCTTCCCGCTCGCGTCGGCGGCCGACCCGAGCATCGCGCCGGCGTCGAACCCGAACCTGCCGAGCACCAGCGCCGTCAGCACCACCGCCCCGGCCATCAGCAGCCCGGTCTTGATGATCTGCACCCAGGTCGTGGCCTTCATGCCGCCGAACGCCACGTAGAGGATCATCAGCGCGCCCACCGCCACGATCGTGACGGTCTTCGCGGTGCCCGCGCCCATCCCGAGGAACCGCTCGCCGCGGTGGATGCCGAGCAGCAGCGACACCAGCGCCCCGGCCCCGACCATCTGCGCGAGCAGGTAGAACACCGAGACGGTCACGGTGGACACGGCGGCGGCCCGCCGCACCGGCGCCTGGCGCCGCACCCGGCGCACCAGCACGTCCCCCATCGTGAACCGGCCCGCGTTGCGGACCAGCTCGACCAGCAGCAGCGCGAGCAGCCACGCCACGAGGAACCCGATCGAGTACAGGAAGCCGTCGTACCCGTTCAGCGCGATGATCCCGGCGATGCCGAGGAACGAGGCCGCCGACATGTAGTCGCCGGCGAGCGCGATCCCGTTCTGCGGGCCGGTGAACGTCCGCCCGCCCGCGTAGAAGTCGTCGGCGCCGCGCGTGGTCGCCCGCGCCCGCACCGTGATGGCCAGCGTGATCAGGACGAACGCCAGGAACAGCCCGAACGTCAGCGCGCGCCCCGTCACCGGAGCTCCCCGGCCAGCGGGTCCAGCCGCCTGCGCGCGTACGCCAGGTAGCCCCAGGTCAGCGCGAACGTCGAGACGAACTGCAGCAGCCCCAGCAGCAGCGCGACGTTGACGTTCCCGGCGACCGTCCGCGCCATGAACCCGCGCGCGAACGCGGCCAGCCCGACGAACACGAGATACCACCCGAGGAACCCGGCCGCGACCACGGCCGCCGCCCGCCGGAACCGCCGCCGCAACAGCAGGAACCTCTCATATCCCGCAACTGGCGCAAGTCCCCCCGCCATCGGTCTCCCCCTGCCCCTTCGTTACTCTCCGCGTCCTTTCGGTCGCCCTATGAGAGCAAAGATTCGCCGACCGCAAGCGCCGTTTGACGAGATCCGCATGACGGCGGCCGGAGACGGCCAAACGACCGCCGTGCTGGAGCGGCGGCCGCGACCGTGCAGGTGAGGAGGGGAACGGCGGTCAGCGTTCGTAGCGGCGATGGCCGCGTCTGGCCCGGAGGCCGGCGACGATCGCGACGCCGACCACCGCCAGGCCGATCTGGAAGACCAGTTCGATCCAGTCGATCCCCTTGGTCGTGGCGACGCCGACCGACTGCGCGATCGCGGTGCCGATGATCGCGGCGACGATGCCGACGAGCACGGTCAGGAGGACGCCGATGGGCTGGCGGCCGGGCAGCAGCAGCCGGCCGAGCGCCCCGATGATCGCGCCGATCACGATCGCGCTGATGATGCCTGTGATGTTCATGTCCTCGCCTGTGCCCGTTCAGGCCCGAACGTCACCTTTTCGGGCCGTCTCCCATGGACCGCAGGTCGTCGAAGGTCAGCGCCGGGCCGCCGAGCTCCCCGGGGCGTCCGGCGCGCAGGCCGTCGACGAGCAGGTCGAGGTGCCGGTGCGCCAGCTCCTCGCCCGTCTCCCGCGGCAGCGGGCCGGGCAGCGGGCGCGACAACCGCACGAGCAGCATGCCGACATCGCCGTGGGTGACGTCCGGACGCAGGTCGCCGTCCTCCTGGGCGGCGGCGACGAGTTCCTTCATGACGGCGACGCCCTCCTCGCGGGTGGCGGCGATCTCCGCGTCGTCGAACGGGATCTGGTCCAGCAGGACGGGGAAGACGGCGCCGATGCGGATGTCCAGCACGCGGTGCATGTAGCGGACGAGGGCGTCGAAGGCGGTCCCCTCCTCGTCCCGCGCGCGCCTGACCTCGTCCCTGGTGCGCTCCAGGGCGTCCAGGGCGACGGCCCTCGTCAGCGTCCGCCGGTCCGGGAAGCGCCGGTAGAGGGTGGCGATGCCGGTGCCCGCGCGCCGCGAGATCTCCTCCAGCGGAGCGCCCGGTCCCTGCTCGACGAACACCTCACGGGCGGCGGCGAGGATCCGGTCGCGGTTGTCCCGCGCGTCGGCCCGCAGCGGCCGTTGCTTCGCACCCATGAACCCAGCGTAGTGGAGGCTCGCCCTCCGAATCTCCTCTAGTCACAGTTAGTGACTATCAAGATCTATGACTATAGCGTCCCCGAGCGGAGGAGCCGAGAAACGGCACTAACCGGAGACATAACCTCCGGCTAGTGCTACGGTGCGAATAAGTGGAGAAGGAACCTCCGGAAGGAAGAGATCATGAATGCCGCCACCCGGACCCCCGCCCGGACTCGCCCCGCCGAGCCGCTGACCGTCGACGCCACCGGCCCCGCGGACGTCCCCGCCGCGGTCCTCGCGTCCCGTGAGCGCGGGCTGCCCCTGACCGTCCAGGCCACCGGGCACGGCACCGTCGTCCCGCCGGACGAGGGGCTGCTGCTGAGGACAGCCCGCATGTCCCGCGTCCTGGTCGACCCGTCCCGCCGCGTCGCCCGCGCCGAGGCCGGGGCTCGCTGGAGCCACGTGATCGCCGCCGCCGCGCCCCTCGGCCTGGCGCCGCTGTCGGGCTCGCACGCCTCCGTCGGCGTCACCGGCTACACCCTCGGCGGCGGCGTCGGGTGGCTGTCCCGCCGTTTCGGCTTCGCCGCCGACCACCTGCTGCGCGCCGAGCTCGTCACCGCCGACGGCCGGCACCTCACCGCCGACGCCGACCACCACCCCGACCTCTTCTGGGCACTGCGCGGCGGCAGCGGCAACTTCGGCGTCGTGACTTCCCTGGAGTTCCGGCTCCACCCCGTCTCGACCGTCTACGCGGGAGTCGCGCTGTTCCCGGCCGAACGGGCCGCCGAGATCCTCACCCAGTTCCGGGACGACGCCGCCACGCGCCCCGACGCGCTCTCCGTCTCAGTGGCGCTGGCCGACCACGCTGACCACGGCCGGGTCGTCGTCCTCCGCGCCGTCTATGCGGGAACCGCTGAAGACGGCGCGCGCGCGTTGCGTTCCCTCCTGAAGGTCGCGGGCCCGCCACTGCATGACAGCTTCCGGACGATGCCCTACGCCGAGACCGAGTCGCTGGGAGGCACTCCGCCCCTGCACTTCCACCTGTACGCCGACCTACCCGACGCACTCATCTCTGCGATCGCCCGCAGCGACGCCTCGGGGATCGAGGTGCGGCACTGGGGCGGCGCCATGGCGTGCCCCGCCCCAGGCACCGGCCCCGTCGGGCACCGGGACGTCCCGTTCTCCCTCACGATCGAGGGCTCCGCCGCGGACGCCGCTCCGCTCGCCGCCTTCGCGACCGGAGGCTCGTTCCTGAACTTCCTGCACGACACGTCCAGGACGGCCACCGCCTACACCCCGGAGGACTTCCGGCGGCTGCGCGAGGTCAAGCGCGCCTACGACCCGCAGAACGTGTTCCACCGCAACCACAACATCCGGCCCGCCTGAGCGGCTACCTCCGCACGACCCGCATCGGAAGGGCCCCCGCGGGACGGAACGTGATCTCCGCCCGGACGGGCACGGTCACACCGGGTACCAGGTCAAGCCGGTGCGTCCGGGCGATGGTGGCGAGCACCAGGGTCGCCTCCAGCATCGCGAAACCGGCGCCCACGCAGATGCGGCGCCCTC
Source organism: Actinomadura sp. NPDC000929 (assembly GCF_040492065.1). Classification (NCBI taxonomy): domain Bacteria; kingdom Bacillati; phylum Actinomycetota; class Actinomycetes; order Streptosporangiales; family Thermomonosporaceae; genus Actinomadura; species Actinomadura sp. NPDC000929. The sequence continues at coordinate 26,001 of NZ_JBEUPA010000005.1, forward strand.
CGCCGAACGGCAGATACGCGTACCGGGGATGTGTCTGCTCCCCCATGAACCGCTCCGGCTGGAAGCCCTCCGGATTCGGCCAGACCTCGGCGTTCCGATGAATCAGGTAAGGCGGCACGGCGATCGTCGAGCCTGCCGGCACCTGCACTCCGGCGACGTCGTCGTCTTCGAGGGCGTCACGCTCGATCGTCCAGGCAGGTGGACAGAGCCGCATCACCTCGGACAGGACGGCCTTCGTCCAGGGCATCCGGTCGACGTCCTCAGCCGTCGGTTCTCTGCCGCCCAGAACCTCGTCCACTTCGTCCTCTAGGCGGTCCCTGGCCGCCGGGTACTTCGACAGGAGCATGAACGTCCAGGCAAGCGAAGCCGCCGTGGTCTCGTGACCGGCCAACAACAGGGTGAGAACCTCGTCGCGCAGCTCCGCCTCGCTGAACTGACCGCTCTCCTTGAGCAGATTCAACAGTTCGCCGCCGGACGAGCCCCGCACGACCCGCTGGACCATGCCGTCGAGGTGTTCCAGCGCACCCCCAAGCCCCGGCACCCGCTGATACACGCCGCGCTTTGCGGCCGCCCCGGGCAGGAAGGTGCCGACGACGGCCGCTCTTTGGAGCGCCTCAAGCGCCCGCCCCGTCTTCTCGGCTTCCCCTTCGAGCTCGCTGCCGAACAACGCCCGTCCCACGATGCCCAACGTGAGGCGTCGCAGTTCCCTCGCCGCGTCCAGCGCGACCCCGTCCGGCCACCGTTCGACGGCTTTCGCGGCCGTATCGACCATCTGCGGTGCGAACCCGACGACATGACGCTGCGCGAACACCGGCTGCACCACCCGCCGATGCCGCCGCCACGTCCCGCCTTCGCTGGTCAGGAGACCGTCCCCGAGAACGGCCCGGAGCGGCCGATACGTGAATGCCTTGACGTAGTTATCCTGGTTGGCGACGAGGACCCGTTCGGCATGCTCGGGACGCGACAGAAGGAAGAACGCCCGGTTCCGTCCGAACGGCACCCGCACGGTGTCTCCGTAGCGTCTGGCCAAGGCCCCGTAGGTGTCGAGCGGGTTCCGGGCCATCCGGCCCCACCACCGAACAGCCTCGACCGCCCCCGGCCCCTGCGCACCCCGTCCGTCCATGCCTCAACCGTAGGAACCGTCCCAACCCCCGACAACCCTCCGCTCTATCTCACTATTGGTAGTCGATTGACCACATAAGGCCATCACTGCAAGCTGACGCACTGTCACTCTCCGTGCAACCGTGGTCGCGCGGCGTCACTCAAGCCGCCAACCACACCAGACGAACGGAGAGCCCCCCGATGGCCAATTGGAAAGCGCGCCTCCTGGTGACCACGACCGCCCTGGCCGCCTGCGCCATCGTGACCGGCCCCGCGGTCTCGACCGCGGCCCAGGCCGCCACGGTCAGGACGCGCACCGCCGAGGCGGACCTTCCCCCCGGCGTCGTCAAGCTCGGCGACGCAGAAGGCTGCCCCCCGGTCACCCTCTGCCTCTACCGGGACTACAACCGGCGAGGCCCGGCCTACGGCATCGGCGCCGGCTACAAGGTCGACCTCAAGGACCTGCCCATGGGCGACGACACCGCCGCCAACAACGTCTCCTCGTGGGTCAACAACACCCACGGCCTCGCCGTACTGATCGACGCGGACAACGGCAAGGTCCGTCCGCTGTACCCCGGCCAGCCCCTGGAGGAGCCGCCGTCCGACAACGACACCGTGGACCTGGTCGACTGGGCCTGACGCCCCAGAGGCCGGGCTCCTCCGATCCACTTCCCTTGCGCACTGCCACAAGACCAACACGGTAAGGAACCGACCGTCCGCACTAGGCGCGGGCGGCGACGCAAAGCAAGGAGGACGATGTGGACACGCATGTGCGCAAACGCAGGCTGAAGAAGTGGTGGGTGCTGGAAGTCGGCACCGACAGGGAGATCTCAGGGCCTTACGACACCAAGGAAGAGGCCGAGAAGGCGAGGGACGATGCGAAGAGCTGACCCGCCTTTCTAACTGAACCACCGGCTCCCCGCGCTGTGCGCGGGGAGCCGGCTTGTTTCACGCCATGCCCCGCTCCGGGCCCCCGCCTCCGCGACCAGCGGCTACAGATCGGTCCCCACCGGACGCTTGCGCAGTGGGCGCTCCTCGGGACGGTCAGTACCGCAGGCGTGCTCAGCGCGAACGTATTCCGACAAACCCAATTATCACAGCCGTGCTCAGCGCGGCCCTTCACGCAAAGGAAACCCGATCATGGACAACATCACCGCCATGCTCAAGCGCAACCGCGTCGTCATCGCCGTCGCGGCCTTCGTCACCCTCGTCGTCTTCGTCTCCGGCGACAGGGCCCACTTCATCTTCACCGCTCTGGGGGCCGGCCTGGTCCTCGGCGGCTACAGGATCGTCGTTCGGCTGGCGAAGAACCCCGCCGAGGGAAAGAAGTACCTGGTGGCCGGCTCGGTCGCCCTCACGGCGGTCATCACGACCGCCATCAACAGCGACCTCAGTGTCGACGCCGTGGGCAACATCATCACCGGCATCGGCGGCACCGGCTTCATGCTGCTGATGTTCCTGCTCTTCAAGCACTTCTGGGCCGACGGCTCGAAGTGAAACCCCACCGGGGCTCCCGCCGAGTCCTGGTCCGATTGAAAAACGGCCCCCTCGGGGCCGTTTTCTGCTTTCCCAGGCTTTTCGGTCAGCGGCCGATGGCCGCGAGGACGTCGTTGGCGATGGCCTCGTCGATCCTGCCGTCGGGTGCGCCACCGACGCCGATGCCGGCGATGGGGAAGCCCCGGTACTTGACGGGGACGCCGCCGGGCAGCACCAGGGTGCCGGGGATCTGCTTGATCGTTTCGTTTCCGGTCAGGGCGCTCGTGGGCTGGCCGAACGCCACGGCGGTGTAGGCCTTGCGCTTGGCGGACTCGTACGTCTGCGGGCCCGCCTTGCGGGTGCGGATTACGAGCCGGATGGTGCCGGCCCGTTCCATGATGACCATCGTCACGTGCTGGTTCCCGTGCCGCCGCGCCGAGTGCACCAGGGCCCTGGACGCCCGGACGAGCGCGCTGTCGGACAGGACCCGTTCCGGTGCCGTGGCCTTGCCGTGCCCGTCGTGTCCGCCATGCCCGCCGTGCCCGCCGTGCCCGCCGTAGACGGTGATGGCGGCGGCCGGCGCCGCGGCCGACGCCGTCCCCGTACCTGCGAAGGTCCCGGCCGCGACCGCGCCCAGCGCGATGGCGCCGCCCACGAGATGCCTGATCGACATGTCTCCCCGATTCTGCAACATCCGACTACATAGAGTGATCGTTCAGATATGCACGGTAATGGGGCCGGGGCCCGGGAACAACCCGCTGTGCGCAGAGCGCCGCGCAACACTCGGGAAACGAATCGCCATGGCTCCCCAAAGCCGGGGCACGGGGTGGGGGCGGCCGGTGATGCTCGCTGCACGACCGGCCGGTCGTCAGCCGAGCGCCAGGGCGAACACAAGGGCGAGAAGGAGAGAGTCGAGCCTGTCGAGGAGACCGCCGGCGCCCGCGAGCCACGAGGCGGAGTCCTTGGCCTCGACCCCCCGCTTGACCATCGACTCCAGCAGGTCCCCCAGCGGGGCGCCGACCGCCACCGCGACCGCCCAGGCGGGCGTGAACGCACCGAACACGGCCAGCGTCCCCAGCCCCGCGGCGGTCCCCGCGAGCAGGCCGCTCCAGTGCTTGGACGGCGACAGCCGGGAAAGGGGCGGCCCGCCCAGCGACCGGCCCGCGAAGGAGGCGGTGATGTCGGCGATCGACACCGCGGCGAACAACGCCAGGACCTCCGGTCCGAGCAGGACCACGCCGGCCAGCGGCGCGAACCAGATCACTCCCAGCACCCCGAAGCACAGCCTGGACAGGCCGCCGGCCGCGTCCCCGGCCAGCACCGGCACCAGGGCGACGGCCGCGAGCGTGAGGGCGAGGGCCTGGAGCAGATGGGCGGGCGCCACCCAGGCCGTCACGGGCGCGACGGGCACGGCGACGGCGAGCACCGCGCGGTCCGGCCGCGGGAGGTCGGTCAGGCCGCCGTATTCGATGGCGCACGCCACTCCCGCCGAGGCGGCGAGGACGGCCGCACCGCCGGGACCCACGTCCAGTGCGATGACCACCACGGGCACGCCCACCGCCCAGGCGCACCACCGGAGCATGTACTCGCGCCGTTTGGACAGCACGACCGCGATACCGCCGACGAGCAGCGCTCCGGCGAGGTAAGGGAGCGGACCCGCGACCCCGGTCACGCCATGCCGAGCGGGGCGCGCAGTGCCTCGGCGACGGTGACCGCCACGCGGGCGTTCGCCACGGCGTCCCGTACCGCGATCCGTACCGTCCTGCCCTCGAACGCCGGGGACATCGGCGACAGGTCCCGCAGGAACACCCCCCGCCGCCTGCACCGCTCGACGAGCCGGGACGCGGTGAGCCCGCCCCCGGGCAGCGTGAGCAGGACGAAGTTCGCCACCGACTCGCTGACGGACAGGTTCTCGTCGACCTCGGCGAGCGCCGTGGCGAGCTCGGCGCGCAGCACCGCCGTCTGGGCCCACCGGGAGGCGTAGTACGCCGGATCGCGCAGCGCGTTCACCGCGGCTATCTGGGCGGGCAGGCTCACCGCCCACGGCGGGGTCCAGCGGCGCAGTTCGGCCGCGATCGGCGCAGGCGCGGTGAGATAGGCCGCCCGCAGGCCCGACAGGGCGTACATCTTCGACAGCGACGTGCAGACGACGGCATTACCGGCCTCCGCCGCGTAGGGCTCCAGCGTCTGCCCCGCGCCGACGTAGCCGGCGTACGTCTCGTCGATCCAGAACCGGGTCCCGGCCGGCGCGTCCTCCATCACCTTCCGCAGCCGGGCCGCGTCGGCATGGACCCCGGTCGGGTTGTTGGGGTTGACGATGACCACGAGGTCATAGCGTTTCCGCAGGACGCGGGCGAGACGTTCCGGATCGATCCGCCAGCCCTCCGCGCGGTGCAACGGGAACCGGTCGGCACGGCAGCCGATCACCCGCTCGACGACATGCGCGTACTCACCGTAGGAGGGGTCGATCAGCAGCACCCGGCTGGAGGCGTCCAGCCAGCCGCGGAACGCGCGGAAGATCAGGTCCGAGGAGCCCGCCCCGACGGCGAGGGCGCTCTCGGGCAGGCCCCGCCGGCGCGCGATCTCCTCGACGAGCCCGTCCGCCCGCACCGGCGGGGACGTCCGCGCGATCCAGTCCAGCCCGCGGGTCAGGGCGGCGACCGCGGCGGGAGCCGGCGGGAACCACGCGTCGAGCACGTCGGCGGGGACCACCTCGCCGCTCGCGTCCAGGGTGTCGAAGCCCCGTCCGAGCGCTTCGACGGACGCACCGCCGTGCGCGCACATCTCGTCCCCGGGCAGGAACGGGACCTCCAGGCCCCAGCGCACCGTCCGTCCCAGCTCGCGCAGCAGCGGCCCGTGGCGTCGCAGGGTCCGGTCGGTGAGCTCGGCGACGTCGCCGGTGAGCAGCTGGAACCCGGCGGCACCGGAGCGCACCGCCGTCCCGGTGGACGCGAGCCCGAGCTCCAGGTACATCGGCAACAGCTCGACCCGGCCCAGGGCCACGATGCCCCGGCCCCCGTGCCCCGCCACCCAGCGGAGCGCCGCGTACATCAGCAGCCTGCCGATCATCCCGCCCCGCAGGCCCGGATCCACGGCCAGGATCCGGATCTCGAACAGGCCGTCCTCGCACAGCGCCGGGTGCTCGTCCCTCCGCAGGTGCCTGTCGATCGAGAAGCGGCCCGCCCACGGAGGCGTCACACTGATGAACCCGGCCGGGCGGCCGTGGTGGACCGCCACGATGTAGACGTTGCTCCCGTCGAGGTCGTCGGTGAGCAGCCCGGCGTCGTTGGGGGCGTGCTGGCCGAGTTCCCGCGCGTAGACCTCGTGCCGGAGACGGCCGATCCACTCGACGTCCGCTTCGGACGACATCCGAAGTTCCAGCTCCTCGACGCCGGGCGCGACGAGCGCACCGGCGGCGGACGTTCCCGGAAGTTGCTGATCCGTAGTCATTGACCTCACCTCGGGCGCCACTCTGCCGAGGCCGTCGCGCCACCGCCTGGGTACCCGTACTCAGCCCTCCGGCGCCTCGTACTCAACAGCGCCGGAACCGGTGGTCCCCGCTCGCGGTGCCATCGAGCCGGGGCATCTGATTACATCGGGTCACTTGGACGCGAAGAAGGAGACCTGTGACCGAGGACGCCACCGACAGCCAGGTCTGGGACCCCTACGGCACGCTTCGCCGGGTCCTGTGGGTCGGAGGCGGGCAGTGGGCCGGCAAGTCCACCGTGACCCGGCTGCTGGCCGACCGCTACGGGCTGACCTGCTACAACTACGACTACCACGACGCCCGCGGCCACAACGACCGCCGGATCGCCCGCCGGATCAGGCTCGGCCATCCGCCCGCCGACCCCGACCCCGACGCCACCTGGGTGAACACCACCCCCCAGGACATGGCCGCCGAGACGCTCGCCGGCTTCCCGGTCCGCTTCGAGTGGGCCCTGGACGACCTGCGCGCCCTCGTCTCGGGACGCCCCGTCATCGCCGAAGGCTGGGGACTGCGCCCCGAGCTGGTCGCCCCGGTCCTCGGCTCCCCCCGGCAGATGGTCGTCATGGTGCCCACCGAAGCGTTCCGTGACCGGCAACTGCGCGAACTCCCCCGAGCCGCCGCCTTCGGACCCCGCGTCAGCGACCCCGCGCGGGCCCAACGCAACCGCATCGAACGAGACCGCCTCGTCGCCGACGACGCCGTCCGCTCCGCCCGGCGCCTCGGCATCCGCGTGATCGAAGTCGACGGGACCCGCGACGCCGGCGCCGTCGCCGACATCGTCGCCGACCACTTCCGCCCGTATCTCCCGCCACCGGAGAAACGCGACCCCTGACCGCCGCAGGCGGTCGTCCGCCCCCGGAGAAGCCTGTTCGGCAGAGAGATGTGGCCCCTCCCGAATGCTCGGGAAGGGCCACACTCCTGGGGAGCGACCCCCGTCGAAGGGTCGCCCGTGTCTCAGCCGACCGCCCAGACCTTCAGGCCATCGGCGACGTAGAGGTCCGAGGACCCGGCAGCGGACGTGCGGGCTTGCAGGCCGTGCTCCGAGAAGTCGACCCACAGTTCGGTGTCCGCGCCGGCGCGCCGGCGGAAGGACTCGTCCGCACGCGCCTTGATCAGCGCGTTCCGCACGACCTCCTTCTTGGTGCTCCCCGTGACGCCCATGAGCAGAAGAGGTTCGACCTCCTCGTCGAGACGCGGACGCCTGATCGGCTCGACCGCCGCGACGTTCACCCAGGAGGTCTCGTAGCGGGGACCGTCGGCGTCCTCGTTCTCGTACATCACGCAGTAGAACATCTCCAGCCGCGCGACTTCGCCGACGCAGGCGCGCGCCTTCTTCAGCGCCGTCTGCTCGATCTCCTTCTTGCCGGCCCCTGTGAGGCCGCTGAACGCGAGAACGGTGACCGTCTCCTCGTCCTTGTTCACCTCGGTGAGGATGGTGGGTCCGACCTCCACGACGTCCACGACCGGAATTCCCTGGTCGGGGGCGACCTCAAGGGAGGCCTCCGGGGGGAAGCACCGACGCGCCCTCTCAAGCGCCACCGCTTCCTTCTCCGCCCGGTCGGCTCCGGCGAGGTGCCAGAAACCGAGAGCTGCCAACGTCACGTTGATCTCGGCGATCGCCATATCTTCGTCCTTCACGTGAGTTTTTTGATTGATCTGGGAACGCGTTCCCCTCAGGCTGAACCGTACGGCATCGCGGGTGTCGGTCAAGGTCGTCACGGACGCGGGCCGACCGTGGCATCGGAAAGGGTGCACACGCCAAAACAAAGAGCGGCCACGCGCCGGGCAGAAAAGGCCTCCGTGGCCGCACTTCCGTACCGTTCTCATGCCCGCATAGAGCAGGCCCGGCCGTCGCTCAGCGGGTTCGCGCGGGCGGCACGATCTCGCCCACCGCGCCCGAGGCGTCCAGGCGGACAACGGTGGGGCCGCGCTCGCATTCCCACGTCGTGACGTTGGCGAAAGTCGTCTCCCCGTGGCGCCAGAGCCCACCGTCCTGGTGGATGTGGCCGAACAGGTGCAGCTTGGGGCGAACCTGCCGCACCCGGGCCAGCAGATCCTCACAACCGTGGCGTCCGGGATAGGCGTTCGCGTCACCGATTCCGAGCGGAGGCCCGTGGGTGACCAGGACGTCGACGCCGTCAGGAATCAGAGCCCATTTCTCCGCGAGGGAACGGCCCCGAGGGAGATTGAACGCCCACTGGTTGAACTCCGGCTGCCAGGGACTGCCCCAGAAGGTGACGCCGTTGATCTCCGTTCCGCCGTCCTCCAGATAGCGGATACCGCGATCGGCGAGAACGGCACGGGCCCGTGCGGGGTCGTCCATGAACATCCAGTCGTGGTTTCCCGCGACGACCACCTTCACGCGATGCGGAAGGGCCTGCATCCAGTCCGCGGCGTCCTCGAGTTCTCGCAGGTCCTTGCCGCGCCGGCACAGGTCACCGGCGTGAACGAAGACATCTCCGTCGGGGACGGCGAGCTCGCGATGATAGGTGTGCGTATCGGCGACCGCCACAATCCGCATGAGCCGAGCGTACTGAGCCGCCCCACCGCCCTTGAAGACCACCGCCCGCAGGGGCGGTCCAGGGCTAGAGTGCGCGCGTGGGCTCAGTGATCGGGTTCGACTGGCAGGCGGTGGTCTACCGGGACTTCGACGTCGACCTGGACAAACCCGGCGAGCGCAGCGGCGCGGCACTGGAGGCGCTGCTGGCCGACCTGAACGTGGAGGTCGAATCGCCGTTCATCCTCGGCGACTGGGTCGACAGACTGGGCGCTTCCGCGAACGCGGAGCCGGCCGCGCTGCTGGAGCGGCTCACCCACCCGAACGTTCAGATCCGCCGGATCCTGGCCGTCGTGCTCACCTACCTGGACATGCCCGACGATGCGGTTTCCCGCATCCGCGCCAGGAGCGAGAGCGACCCGGACGCCCCGACCAGGCTCGGGCTGCTGCTCGCCCTAGGCCGGTACCCCCTGGCCCACGACCACCTGCGCCGCCGGCTGGATCGCGAGCCGTCCGACGCGCTGGGCGCCGCGCTCGGCCTGCTGCTGCACAGCCCCGAGACGGTGGACGACGCGGTCCTCGACGCGCTCACCCACTGCGACGGCGAGGCCGGATCGGCCCTGGCCGAACTGGCCTGGGGCGACCCCGAATGGGTCGGCCTCCCGCCGGGCGGCCCCGTCGACGCCGTCGTCAGCTGGCTTCACCCCCCGCCCGAGCTGCACTCACGCTGGCTGGCCCGGATGCTGGCGCGCTTGAGGACCGGCCCAGCGAACCCAGCGGCCACCCACCTCCTGGTCGCCTCCGCGGACCGCCTGTTCCCCCGGTTCCCCGAACACGCCCCCGCCGTCGCGTCCCTGCTCCGGCACCCAGACCCCGCGGTACGGCGAGCGGCCGTGGCCACGAACCACCTGCCGTCCCACCCCGCATACGCCGATGCCCTCGCGGCCTGTCTGAGCGACCCCGAGTTGTCGGAGATGGCCCTCGTCGCACTGACCCAGCGCGGTGACCCTCGATGCGTGCCCGCGCTTCAGCGCCTGATCGCCCACGCCCCCCTGGATCTCCAGCTACAGCACCGGTTCCGTGCGGCATCGGCGCTGGCCGAGCATCTCTGGCCGCAGGTCCGAGCCCGGCTCGCCAGCTCCTCCGCCTTCGAGACCAAGGCCCTGCTGTCGTGGATCAGGGAATGGCCCGATGGAGAAGAGGCCGTCGCCGAGGTCACCGCCGTCCTCGAAGGACTGATCCCGCGGCTCGGCGTCCCCGCCCCCGACAGCGGTGACCTGGAGACCGCCGCCGCGTGCTGCATGTTCCTGCGCAGATGGGGCCTGGCCGACGAACAGGCACTGACCGTCCTCCGGCGGGTCGCGTCGGGCCCGGACCCAGAGACCGGCCTCGCCGCCATCCGCGCCCTCATGGGCCTCGGCGAACCGGCTGACGAAGAGGTCGTCGGCCTGCTGCTGCACGTCCTGGAGCGCCGCCACCAGTTCGACCGCAAGGCCGGACGCCACGGCTGGCGCTTCGACACCAACGCCTGCGACTGGCTCGGCGAACTCGGCCCCCGGGCCCGCGCGGCCGTCCCGGCCCTGCGCGCCGTCCGCGACGACCCCACCGAACCCGCCCGCGCGGCCGCGGCCTTCGCCCTCTGGCACACCACCCGCGACGCCGACGAGGCACTCCCCGTCCTGATCGAACAGATTCCCGTCGACCCGGCGCGCACGCTGTACGACCTGAGCCTGATGGGCGAAGCGGCCCGCCCTGCCCTCCCCATCCTCCGCGACTACGCCGAAGGCGAGGGAGACGTGGCAAAACACGCCCGCCAGGCCCTGAGACGCATCGCTCCCGAGGCGTGATGAACCGGTGCGCCCGGGCGCTGGATTCTCGATAGCGGAAACAGCAAGGGCCCGGCGATGCCGGGCCCTGCTTGTTAGGGAGGCACCAGCCAGCGCTGGAACCCCTTGATGTGCAGGTGGCGGATGGATCACTCCTTGCGGAAGGTCACCTTCCCGCCCTCTTCGCGTACGTCCAGGGCGTCCTCCTGCCACTGACCGGAGACCTCGACATCACCGCCCCCCGTGCTGATCACGAGCTCGGTGGGGTTGTCCGCCCGAACACTGGCGTTCCCGCCATGGGTGTACAGGTGGACCTTGCCGGCAGCCCTGCCCACGACGATCGGGCCGGACGAGGTGAGGGAACCGAAGGTGAGTTCCCCGATCGTGATGCCCTTCCGACCGTCCAGGTGTACCCAGTCCGAAGGGCCGGAAACGGTGATGGCACCTCCGCTGGTCGCCTCCATCTGACGGACGCTGAGCGGCAGGCCGACGGTGACGGTCTCGATCCGCGACAGGCTGCGCCGATGACGGCCCTCCACGGTGTCGAAATGGGGACCGGAGAACAGGAAGGCGCCGTCGGGCACCCTCTTGAGTCCGCGTCCGCGGTAGTCGAGGACGACCTCGATCTCTTCTCGGTCTTCCACGACGATGACCACGTCGGCGGCTCCGCCGTTGATGACGATGGCCCTGTGGGTGTGGAGCATGGTGATACGACGCTGCATGTCGAATCTCCTAAGTGAGGTGTTTGGGTTGCTTCACGCGTCGATGTACGAGCGCTAAGAACAACCGTCCCGGAAATGCCCCCGCCCGCCAGCCACAGACATCACCCTGCGAAAAGCCCTCGACACTGAGCGCTGGTAGCGCAAGCGACACCTAGGCCTCAGTCGGCAAAACGCACAGCGCCGACGCTGAGCGCCTTCAACAGGTCAGAGGGGTTACGGTGACTTCGGACAACAGCGGGCGGTCCGGCACATATTCGGCAGACTCACCATCCCCCGACGTGCCGCAGGGCCTTTCCGGGCGTTCACCAGATCGTGCCTGCTGATCAGCGCCATGTGCGCTCGGGCATCCGCCAGCACCGCAGCGAGCCTTGCCAACGAACGGTCGACCGCTACGGGGGCCTCAAGCAGGGGCGGACAGACGGTATCCGTCTACCTCAAAGCGGCTGGCGAGCAAGAGTCGGCCGGAAGGGCCAGCCGTTTGATCGGCACGGCCGGACGGCCGCGGGCGGCGCGGCGGGCCGGCACCCACGCCAGACGGCCGTAATGCCTCCAGGAGCGGGCGACCTTGGCGGCGTCGGACATCTGTTCACAAGAGACTGGCCGCCCAAGATCGCCACGCGAACCCAGGCAATCCGTGTGCACTTGGTGGTGGCTGCCAGCAGTTCTGTCGCGGTACTTCTCGCCTGATCACGGCGTCCGCCGGCCTCCGAGCCCGTGTTCGAGAAGGTTCTCGTTGGAGGTGTTCGACGGGCCTTGGGCTTGGCGGACGGCGGGCCGGTCGCCACGTGGCAGGTGCCCGTGGCTCGACGAGTTGAGGCTGCCGCCATCCCTCGGTGCCTCCGCCTTGCACAACCTGTAAGCCCGTAAGACCTCCCGAAGAACGTTGCTCTTCCCTGCACAGGATCCCCGGAAGCCGCTCACAACATGTCGCGATACGAGCCAGTACCTTCACCCGCGCACGCCCTATGGCGTCGCGGATGAGGAGGGGCTCGCACGAGACGGAAGGGCGAGGCGGATCGTTGGGATCCGCCCCGCCCTCGACTGGCGTCCCGGCGCCGTCAGTGGCGCAGGAAGGAGTTCATCGGCCAGGACCGAGCCGCGAGTCCCGGTCGGGCCAGTGACCGTACCCCCGTGCTCCGACGAACAGGTAGCCGGAGACCGAGGTGTCGTTCAGCGGGCCATTCCCGCCGATGCCGGTCTTGGTGAGATCCCCGTCGACCGTTTCCATCAGCCGCCGGAAACTCTCCAGCGCGGTTTCCTCGGAGCTGGAGAGACGGACCACGGCCGCGAGCTCGGAAGCGACCGGCCGGTAGATGGTCTTGCTGGAGACTGCCGGCTCGACCTTGTCGATCGCGAGGGTCAGCATGGTCTTCTCGATCGCCATGGACTGGGGATCGGCTTCGGAACTGCCGGGGCAGCCGGGTGCCCGGAGGAGATGGACGTCGACCCAGATGACGGCGTAGACGTCTTCCGACTCCTTCTGGGTTTCCAGGGCCCGCGTCAGGGCCTCGCCGCCCGGCAGGTCGGCCAGCATCTTCGCGGCCTGCGCGCAGGCGTCGGCATAGGTCGGCGGCCGGCCGTCGGTCTCTCCGAGACCGCAGCCGCTCGCGAGCAGTGCCAGCAGCGCCAGAAGCACCGCGATGGCCCCGCGTCGTTTGGTAGACACGTTGGGTCCTCCGAATTTTCTTTGCGGACCGCTCTTCCTGGCGGTCGTTCTCAGAAGACCGTCGCTGGCCGGCACCGATCGGCAATGCACCGCCCGAGCGGCTTGCCGGTCAAGCGGGGGAGCCGACCGGGGGAGGTCCGCGAGGCAGTCGATACGGGCACGGTGCCGGACGACCGGATCACAATGAAGGCGTCCCTTGAACGCTGGGTGTCGGTGAACCCACCGGGCACTCTGGCAAAGTCCACGGAAGACGACTACGCCGACATGGTCCGTCTGCACCTGGTGCCGACGTTGGGCTGCAAGAAGCTCACGGTGGCCAAGGTCGATCGGCTCTGGAACAGCGAGAGGCCAGATACGCCGCAAACTCCGGAAGAGAACAGCGGCCGCAAGACGCGCATCGTGTGCTCAGCGAGCTGAAGACGGCCAAGTCACGGCGGACTCTCGTGTTCACGCCAGAGATCGTGAGCAAGCTCCGCACGCTGCACACCGACCAGGCGGAGGTACGGCTCGCGCTCGGCGAAGCCTGGCAGGATCACGAGCTGATCTTCCCGTCCGAGGTGGGCACCCCCACCGCCCCAGACAACTTCTCGCACACGTTCTCCAAGCTGGCCCAGCGGGCGGGCCTCGGTCACCGGCATCCGCATGAGCTGCGGCACTCGGGGACCTAGCTGATGCTGGCGCAAGGCACGCCGCTACACGTGGTCTCAGAGATCCTCGGGCACGCAGGCATCGCCATCACAAAAGACACCTACGGTCACCAGATCGTGGACGACAAGCGCGCGACAGCCAAAGCCATGAGCAGCGCACTGTTCGGCGGCTGATTCCCGTGGCTCCCACGGCGGCTCCCACGGCGGCTCCCACGGTGCCGCAAAAGCCCCCTTCCAGCGCTGGGAAGGGGGCTTTGAGCTGGGAGCCGGCGAGGGGACTTGAACCCCTAACCTTCTGTTTACAAGAGACTGGCCGCACCAAGATCGCCACTCGCACCGCAGGTAGACCCGTGTGCGCCTGGTCGCCGGTGCCAGCAGTCGTAAGCCTCTGTTGCGGTACTTCCGTGCTGTACAGCAGCCGCATGCTCCCGCCACCCTTCTCAGGGTGGTAGGTGACGATTGCGGCAACTTCCGCCCGGTTACTCGGCCCAGGCTTGAAGATAGAAACGGCCTACCTGATCGAGAGGGCTCGACCTTGTCGATCCTCGCCACCTCGTCCGTACTGACAAGGAGAGTCGTGCCAATCCCCGACTTCCAGACCTTGATGCGGCCTGTACTGGAACTGCATGCCGACGACGAGGACCACGAGTCTGCCGCGATCGTTGCGGCGATGGCCGACCACTTCACCCTGAGTGCGGACGAGCGTGCAGAGATGCTGCCATCGGGTGGGCAGAAGCTGTTCAACAACCGGATCGCCTGGTCCATCACCCACATGGCACAAGCGGGGCTGCTGGAGCGGCCTCGCCGGGGTGTCACCCGGATCACCACTCGTGGCCAGAAGGCCACGGCGGAGAACCCGGACCGGGTGGACATGAAGGTCTTGAACCAGTTCGCCGAGTACCGCGAGTTCCGTGCCCGACGCAGCAAGCCCAGCAAGCCGGTCAACGAGCAGGCCGATGACGCGGATCTGCCGCAGGCGGATGCGTCCCCCTTGGAACTGATCCCGCAGCTGGTATCTGAGGCTCACACCGCTCTAGCCGACGAACTTGTTGAGCGACTCCGCCAGGCACCTCCGGAGTTCTTGGAGCACTGTGTCCTAAAGTTGCTGACCCGCATGGGATATGGCGGCCCTGAAGGCGATGTGCGTCATCTCGGCGGCCCTGGCGATGAGGGCATGGATGGCCTGATCCGCCAAGACCCCCTTGGCCTGGACGTTGTCTACGTCCAGGCCAAGCGGTACGCCTCCGACCGGACCGTCCACCGCCCTGACGTCCAAGCGTTCGCCGGCGCACTCCAAGGGGCCCAAGCTGCCCGAGGCATCTTCATCGCCACCACCCGCTTCTCACCAGGGGCCATCGACTTCGCCGAGAAGGTCCCCTCGCGGATCATCTTGATCGACGGCCGACGACTCGGCGAACTCATGGTCACCTATGACTGCGGCGTCCAAGAAGCCCAGACCGTCACGATCAAGAAGATCGACGAAGACTTCTTCACCACCGAATGACATCCTGAACCCATGAGATGCCGCAGCCCCCGACGGATTTACGTTCCGCCGCTAAGCACCGTCTGACCTGCAAACTCTTCACCCTCGGCCGCCACTTCGGCACACATTTGGCATACTGCTGTGTGAAACTTCCTGAAGCCGTGGCCACGAGCAGGCTTGACCGCGGTCAGTGCCGATGAACTGCCGCTGGTTTCTGTGTGTCTCATGAGCGGCCAGTTGGACGCGAAGGATGAGTGAGAGCGACGATGTTGCATCGGCTTCGCCGGGGAGCGGTGACGATCCTGGCATGGTCGCGAAGGCCCTCCGCTGGGCGGCCACTGAAGGCCGGGCCTTGGATGGTGGCGACGCTAATTACGGCGGTAGCGGCAATATGGATTACGACTGCGTGGCTTCTGAGTGCGGTCGATGACGCCACGGTCAGCACCGACCGGGCCCGAGTCAGGGTCGAGGCGGTACGCACAGGGCTAGCAGCTGGCGCCGGCTCAGGTGCGGCGGTCGGCCTGCTCCTGGCGTTCCGTCGTCAGGCACATCAGGAACATGACACGGCCGAACGGCGCATCACCGAGCTTTATAGCACCGCCGCTGATCAACTCGGATCCGAAAAAGCCCCGGTGCGGCTAACAGCGCTGTACACGCTGGAGCGGTTGGCTAATGACAATCCGCGCCAACAGCAGACGATCGTGAACATTATTTGTGCCTATCTCCGTATGCCCTACGCTGTGCCGTACAAATACCCGGCAGCTTACAGCAATGATGCAAATCCCGAGACGTCCCGGCGCAATATATTGCGCTACCGCGCGATGCGCATGGGCCACCCAACTCCGCTCGAAGTACCCAATAACGAACCGCACGAGGAGTACCAGGTACGGGCCATCGCTCAGGGCATTCTGAGCGCTCACCTCCGTCCGGGCACGGGTGAGGTGTTTTGGCCTGATATATCATTGGACCTGATGGGCGCAACTCTAACAAACGGACTCGACCTGACTGGCTGCAGTATCCATAGCGCCAACTTCAGGAGGGCAACCTTTATTCATGGCGCCTCGTGCGATTATATCAAAATCGCCGGTGCAGCTTATTTCGAAAATGCAATATTTGCCGGACCGGCAAATTTCAAGAAGGCAACCTTTGGCGATGTTGCCTATTTTCGCAAGGCCACATTCAAGAGTCGATCCCTCTTTCGCAGAACATTTTTCACAGGCCACATTAACTTTGACGCCTTGAAGGGAGGAGGCGACCTTCTCCTAGAGAACGCCAAGGTCGCAATTACCGATATGGAGCAGCCCCATGTGCCTCCAGCAGGGTGGCGAATCGAAACGATCGATGGTGGCTCTGGCCGCTTCGTGCGCAGTCCGACATCCGCGTCCGCTGGCGCGTGATACCTGCGGTCCGCAGATTGGTTCCTCTCTCTGACCCGATGGCGGTTAGGGAAAGTCTGTGGCGATAATCGTCGCCCCCTTAGCGCTCATTCTGAGCCGCCGCCACACCTTCCCTGGCGTACTTTACCGCGCTAGGCGCATTGCGTCGTGAATAAAAACTCGCACTTAGGTCTTCTGTTTACAAGCGAGATCAGCGACGCCCAGGCATGTCCCCCCGTGCCCGCTGACCAGCGCTGCAAGCTCCCGGCCGTCCACAGCCGTCCAAGATCATCCGACTCCGTTGTTAGCACCACCGTTAGCACCCACACCCGCCCCGGAGGGTGCGCCCGCGCGAACGACGAGACGGTGTGACAGACAGTTTCGCGCGGGCGTACCCTCCGGCCCGCGGGGGGCTGGGGGCCGCGAGGCCCCCGCTTCACGCTCGACCAGTAGACGCTTCGATCTCAAGGTGACAACTTGACGACAGAAGCGAAGAGGCATCCCGGCCATGTGTCTCTGCGGAGATTCGCGTGAACTGTCGTGGGGATTCTTGTAGTGCTTCCTAGCTGTACAGCACTTTTCCCACCGTGCTGTAGCAGCACTGTGTAACTCCCCGAGCAACCGGCCCACGCATGGAGCCAGCCATAGCCGGACACCGAACGCCACGCATCCCCCGTACCCTTGGGAGAGTGGGACGCTGCTGTGGAGGAATACTATTCCTCTCTCTGCGCATTCCTGACCTGCCGGACCATCGAGGTTTGCAGTGATTCCAAACTTCTCTGCACCCGAAGAGTGCTGGGATGTTCGTCGCCCAGGATTCGGCGGCGGGCACCAAGTACTGCACGGTATTCGGCCTCTGCAGCCTCCAACTTCCCACCCTTGAAAAGCAACCCAGCCAAGCGATAACGAGTGGCCAATGTGTTGGGATGCTCCTCACCGAGGACCCGACTCTCGGCTTCGAATACCGCACGGTATTCGGCCTCGGCGGCCCCCAACTCCCCACGCTCGGAAAGCAACCCAGCCAAGCGATAACGTGTGGTCAATGTGTTGGGATGCTCCTCACCGAGGACCCGACTCTCGGCTTCGAATACCGCACGGTATTCGGCCTCGGCGGCCCCCAACTCCCCACGCTCGGAAAGCAACCCAGCCAAGCGATAACGCGTCCCCAATGTGCTGGGATGCTCCTCACCAAGGACCCGACTCTCGACCTCCAGTACGGCACTGTATTCGTCCTTAGCGGCCCTCGACTGTTCACGCTTGGCAAGCAACCCAGCTAGACAGTGCCAGGTATTTAATGTAGTGGGATGCTCTTCACCCAATGCTCGTCGCTGCAGGCCCAACACCTCGCGATGCTCCTTCTCCGCCTCCTCCAACTTCCCTCGGCTATCGAGCACGTGGCCCAACCCATGTCTGGTATTCAATGTGTCGGGGTGTTCCTCGCCGAGGACCCGAATTTCGACGCCCAGTACCGCGCGATACTCGGCCTCAGCAGCCTCCAACTGCCCACGCATGGAAAGCAGGCCAGCCAGACACTGCCAAGTATTCAATGTGGTGGGATGCTCTTCACCCAATGCTCGTTGCTGCAGGCCCAACACCTCGCGATGCTCCTTCTCCGCCTCCTCGAACTTCCCCCGCTTTTCGAGAACATGCCCCAGTCTGTGCCTGCTATCCAATGTGCTGGGGTGTTCTTCACCGAGGACCCGCCCCTCAATTTCTACTACCGCGCGATATTCGCTTTCAGCAGCCTCCAACTGCCCACGCTCGGAAAGCAACCCAGCCAAACGGTAGCGCGTGCCCAATGTGCTGGGGTGTTCTTCACCAAGGACCCGCCCCTCAATTCCTAGTACCGCGCGATATTCGCTTTCAGCAGCCTCCAACTGCCCACGCTCGGAAAGCAACCCAGCCAGCTGACGCCAAGTGGTCAATGTTCCGGGGTGTTCCTCACCCAAGATCTGGCGACGCTTATTGAGAACCGCATGGTATTCGACTTCAGCAGTCTCCAACCGCCCCCGCCTTACGAGCAAACCAGCCAGACAATGCCAAGTTTCCAAGGTGTTGGGGTGCCCTTCACCTAGCGCCCTTCGCTGCAGACTCAATACCTCACGATGCTCAGTTTCCGCCTCCTCCAATTTTCCACGATCGGCGAGCACGTGTCCCAGTCGATGCCTTGTGGACAACGTACTTAGGTGCTCTTCTCCCAGGATTTGGCGACGCTTATTGAGAACCGCACGGTATTCGACCTCAGCAGTCTCCAACTGCCCGCGCCTTGCGAGCAAACCAGCCAGGCAATGCCAGGTAGTTAATGTGTCGGGATGCTCTTCACCTAGCGCCCTTCGCTGCAGATCCAATACCTCACGATGCTCGGTTTCCGCCTCCTCGAATTTTCCTCGATAGTCGTAGACGTGTCCCAGTCTATGCCTCGCATGCAATGTGTTAACGTGTTCTTCTGTAAGAATTCTAGTTTGAACTCTTACTATTGCTTGACATTCAAGTTCTGCTTGCTCGTAGTAGCCACGCGATTGTAGATATTGAAGGCTCGCGTCAGCCGAGTCGGCAGCCAATTGTAGGATGTCTGAATTTTCGTAAGCAGCATCGAAGGCCAGGCTTTCAGAAGATCTCAGAAGGAACGAGACGTGAGGGAAAAGAGCACTCCATAGTTGCCAACTTTGCGGGTCGCGCGACTGCCTCTCCAGGCCCGCCGCAGTGCGATGAGCAAGGGTTACAGCCAATTCGAAGTACTCGAATGGATAGTTACTCTTGCTATTCTGATGACGACTGATTCCACGCACTAGAGGGTGTACGCGGAGAGTCCCAACGGCATTTTTAGTTTCGCTGGTCCACGATTCATCCGAGTCAATCAGGCCAAGAGCATTAAGCGCTTGCAGGGCTTCCCAGATCTCTCGTCCTGAGACATTCGAGAATATTGTCGATTCTGACAGCCTTTGAGCGTGCAACAATGCCCTATATGGAATAGGGGCATCCGCAAAAGAGGAGAGGAGGCGGAGCACTTGCCTTGCTTTCTTGATTCCTCGGCGATGCAGCAGGTCAAGGGACATTTCCCAAGTCTGGGTAACCAGTCTGCGAGCTTCTTCGTGTGCGAATGAGCCTTCATCGTTTGACGAAGGGAATACTTCGTCAAAGCGTCCCTGCTCGACCGCAGCCTGATATTGCGCAAAAGTCAAAACCGCATCTTCGTCTGTAAATTCTGGAGGAATGTTCGTGGCATCCGCCAGATAGGCTCCCGCCAGGCGTAGCGCCAATGGCAAGCCGCCAAGCTGCTGCGCCAATTCGGTTGCTTGTTGGTGTGAGCCAGCCTTGTTGCCAACGTAATCTGTAAGCACTTTCGCCGCCTCGCCTGACGAAAGAACTCTAACCTCATGGAATATGCACCATGAGCCCCACCCGGCTCTTGAAGAATCTCGGCTAGTGACGACGGCGGTTCCAAAGGGAGAGAGTATAGGGCGCAACCAACCTGTTCCCGAGATTAGGTTTTGCCCGGCCACCTCCATTATCTCAGGATCGTCTACATTATCGATAATTAGCAGCCAAGGGCGTCTTAGTTCATTTAGGCGCTCCCACAAAAAATCGGGTCCATCTCCATGTTTTATGTCGTCCGAGGAGATTCCCATGCGCCGACACAGCGCATACATGCCCTCAATAAATCGATCTCTTGTTGCTGCAGGCACCCACCAGGTTTCTACGTCGTGGTTTAGGGCGACTGCAGCCACCTCCAATGCGACACTGGTTTTTCCGGAACCGCCCAATCCATTCAAGATGTGAACCCGCGGATTGGGATCTTTGTTCAAAACTGCCTTAAGTAGAGAATCAACCAACTCGTCGCGTCCGCGAAGGGGGAACCGAGGGTCGCGCTGCCCGAGGGGCGGCGCAATTGAGACTGGCGCAGCGGAAATTTCTGTTACGCCATAAAAATGATTATATTGGTCTCCTGCGCCGAGACTCGCCGAAATTCCCTGACCAGAAGTAATTATCTCCTGGCTAAAGGCCTCTCCTAGGGGAGGATTGGAGACTTGCTGCCTCGGCATTTTTTCGTTCATGCTCTGAGTCCTGCAGGAGAGGGAGTTTGCAGCGGCCTCTGTTGACTCAAATAATCGTCTGTCCTGGATGCCATCGACAAAATCACACACCCCCATCGGGAAGGGTGAAAGTGTTATTCTGAATGCCCTGGCCTTGCACGGCTTGCTGAGCATGGTCGGTAGCCTGAGCATTGACCTGTACGATCCCTGCGGCCGGGCCAGCCTGCTCGGCCAGGAACGCCACTAGGTCTCGCAGTGGCGCTTGAGCCTCAGGCTCGTCCTCCAACAGATCAGCAAACCGGGTCCTCCACGCCCACTCCTGAAGGCGACGCACCTCCTCGGCCTGCTTTCCCGAAGCCTCCATCACCTCCCGGCGGGCCAGTTCGAGCCGGGCTTCGTGACGCTCTTCTTCAGCAGCATCCCCCCTGGCTAGCAAGCGCGCCACTCTTGTGCGTGCTTGCTGCCACCCATCTGTGACCATCGCCGACACCAGCCCGGTCCCTGCCGATGCCGCCAACCCAGCCAACGCTTCGTTCAACATCTGGGCCCTTACCTCCTTGAAGTGAAAGCTAGGCTAATACTCTAGGTCGACCCTACAAAAGGTATGTCAGATGCCTTGGCCGAAGTCGGCGAGATCATTTCTCACCGACCCAACGAAGTCGGGTGGCCGGGGCGGGTCGGCCCGGAGAGGCCGCACGCCCGGCCCGGCCGCCGGCGGCCGCGTAGCGGGCGCCCTTGAAGACGTAGAGAAAGTTCTCATCCGGTACGGCATGCATGCTGCTGACCTGCGGGTTTGCGGTCTGAGCGCTCGTGTGGCTGTGGGGTCCGGGTTCGGGTGGTAGAACGCTCGGTTATGGGTGCTGAGCGGCTGCGGGAGATCGGGCAGGAGTTGCGGCGGCTTCGGGTGGCTGCTGGGTTGTCCGGGGTTGGTCTGGCTTCGCGAGCTGGGGTGCCTCAGTCGACGGTGTCTCGGGTGGAGACGGGGCGGCGGGTCTCTGATCCGGACGTGGTGTCCCGGTTGTTCGGGGCGTTGGAGTTGGGGCCGACAGAGTCTGAGCGGCTCGCCCTCCTGGTGCGGGCGGCGTACGAGGAGACTGCCGCTCGTCGGGTTGATGCTGGGGTGTCGTTCCGGTCTGGGGCCGGCGTCGAGTGGGCTCGTGAGGCTGAGCTCGTCCGGGCGTTCGGGGCGGTGGTGCTGCCTCGGCTGGTGTGGACGGCGGAGTTTGCTGCTGTTGCGGGGGCCGGCGGTGATGCTGACGTGTGGGCTTCGCTGGCTCGTGATGGGGCGCGGCGGTTGGTGGTTGTGGTTGCTGAGGCTGCTTTGCGGACTTGGCCGGGGTCGGGTGAGGGCATGGTCGAACAGCTCGCCTACCTGGCTGAGGCTTCGAGGTGGGCGCATGTGCGGTTGGGTGTGGTTCCCGAGGGTGTGATGCCTCGGGTGCCGCTGCATGGGTTCGCGATGTACGACCAGGCGGCCGTCACGGTGGAGACGTTCACGCGTGAGCTGACCTTGGCTGACGCCGAGGAGGTGGCGGTGTACGCGGGAGTCTTCGAGGAGTTCGAGCGGGCCGCGGTGTTCGGTGACGAGGCGCGAGTCCTGGTGGAGAGGGCGGCCGCTGAGCTTCGGAACGCCCTAGGCTCTATTCACTGAACGTATTGAATAGATCTCCAGATCTGGCATACGCTGCGTCTTCCTCGGGGTGTGTAGCCCCCTAGACGCGCGGGTGGTGATCGACGTGACGCGCTGGTCTCGTCTGTTCGAGGGCCGACTCGGATCGATAAGCGACGCAAGGGCCTTCTCTCGGGCACTCGTCGTCGAGCGGGTGCCGGACGATCTAGTTACGACAGTGGAGCTCGTGGTCAGCGAGCTTTGCACGAACGCCGTGCAGCACACGGCGAGCGGTGAGGATGGGGGGCACTTCATCCTGGAGCTGGAGGCGCATCCGGAGCACGTCCGGGTGGCGGTGGTCGATCTCGGGGCGCAGACTCCCCCGGTCCTCCGCGGTGGGCCTGCGAGCACTGATGCCGTTTCCGGGCGGGGCCTGCTGATCGTCGACGCGGTCTCCAAAGCCTGGGGGACGGAGGCGGTACGCGTCGGGCGGCGTGTCTGGGCGGACGTCGTCGGCGCGGCGGTGTGAGCGGTCCGCCGATACCGCGCCGTCGGCGGCGTTTGCGCACTGTGAGCTCCTCGACTGGCCATGAGCTATCCGGCACCTTGTCTAGGGTCCTAGACTCACTGGTGGACTCCGGAGGGGGTGTCATGCCAGGTGAGTTGGAGCGCATCGCGCAGATAGACGACCCGTATGAGCTGCTGCGCGCTGCGACTGAGCGTCTGGCGGAGGCTCAGCAGGAGGTCACGGAGTTGGCGCGGCTGAGGCGGCGTCTGATCCAGGACTTGCACGCGCAGGGGATGTCGTACGCGCAGATCGCACAAGCGGCGGGGCTGAGCCGCGGGCGTATCCATCAGATCCGGCACACGGGGCCGGCGCCTGAGGGCGCGTTCCTGGGGGCGGGTGAGGTGATCGTGGTGACTCCCCTGCGGCCCGACCCTGCGAGTGATCGGACGTATGTCGCCCTGGACGACCTGAAGACCGGGCAGGCGTTGGAGGACCTGGCGCGGACGTTCGACCTGACCGTGAAGTCTGATCACGTCGGGCTTGATGGCGGTATCGACCTCAACCGCGCTGGGATGCTGGTGATCTGCGGGCCTCGGATGTCGCCCGCGATGCAGGAGGCGTACGGCAAGGATCCCGTTCTTGCGTGGGAGCGGGACGAGGTCGGTTGGCTGCTGCGGGACACCCGGACTGGCAACGGCTATCGGTCGGGGCAGGAGGAGCGTCCGGCCCGGAACTACGACGTGGGGTACCTGGGGCGGCTGCCTCGGCCGGACGGCAAGGGAAGCTTCCTGGCTGTCGCCGGTATTCACCCTGAGGGGTCGCTCGGTGTGGTCCATTTGCTGACCACGGATATCGGGAGCCTGTGGGGGCAGGTCGGCAACGAACGGTTCTCGGTCGTGGTCGGCACCGAGTACACCGCGGACACCCATGAGCCGGTGCGGACGGAGTTGCTGACCCCGATCTACCGGCACGACGAGGCGGCTAGCTGACGAGGGACGGATGCGCGTACAGATCGCCAGCGAGGCGGGATATCCGGACCGAGACAACGAAGACTTCGCGGCGACTGCGCCGGGGTTGTTCGTCGTCGTGGACGGGGCGGGGACGCCGGCGGGCGTGGGCTCTGGATGCGTGCACTCGGTTGCCTGGTACGCGCGAAACCTGGGCGGACTGCTTCTAGCTACCGCTACGGACGTCGGCGTCAGCCTGGACGAGGCGCTCGCCGTCGCCATCGAGCGTGTCAACGCGCTGCATGCCGGGACATGTGATCTCGGGCATCCTGGGTCCCCCTCGGCCACGGTCGCGCTTGCGAGGGCGAGCGGGGAACGCCTCGATTACCTGGTGCTCTCGGACGCAGTGGTCGTCCTCGACCCGGTCGACCAGGAGCCGGCGGTCATCACTGACGATCGGCTCGCAGAGGTGATCACTCGTCTGAGCGAGCCGGGCGAACTGCCCGCGGTGGGCAGCGGCGAGCATGCCGAGCGGCTCCGGAGTCGAGTCGAGCGGCTCGCGTCCTACCGCAACCAGCCAGGCGGCTTCTGGGTGGCGAGCACGAAACCGGAAGCGGCCGGACAGGCTCTCACCGGGGCGATACAGCTCGGCGAGCTCGGCGCGGTGGCGCTCCTGAGCGACGGCGCTAGCCGGCTGGTCGACACCTTCGACCTGATGAGCTGGCCTGAGCTGCTCGCGGTGCTCCGCAAGGACGGACCGGCCGAACTGATCACCCGGACGCGGGAAGCAGAGGCGTCCGATCCGCACGGAACACGGTGGCCACGCGGCAAGGCGTCCGACGATGCCACTGCGGTCTTGTGGGTCTCCGGAAACTAGTTCAGAGACTTCTGTAGACCCCCCTAGACAGTCTCCCTCCTCATCGCATACCTTCACTGTGCACCCCCCTAGACAACCACCTTCCGAACAGGCGACTCGAACTGTCTAGGGGGATCGACAGTGGAGGTCTTCGTGCGCAACATCCCGGTCGACGTGTCGGCGCTGACGGTCGTCTGCGTGTCGCCGCCGCGTCCGAAGCTCGTCAACCAGGACACAGGGGAGGTGAAGACGGACCGCAACGGTCAGACGGTGTTCACGGTCGGTCTGTCGGCTGCTGACGCGATGGGGCGGGTGGACCTGCTCCAGGTGGCGGTAACCGGCGACCAGTCGATCACCCTCGGGGAGGTCGTCACGCCGGTCGGGCTGGTCGCCTTCCCCTGGGAGGCGGTTCTCGGGGGTGAGAAGCGGTGGGGTGTGGCCTACCGCGCCGACCGCATCGTCCCCGTCTCCGCCGCTCCGGCGTCGGGTTCCTCGTCGGATGCGTCCGCTCCGGCGGGCGTGGCCTGAACCGGCGGCCGTCATGACTGACTTCGTCCTGGTGCTCGGGGTCCTGGCCGCTGCGGCGGCCGGGCTCTGGGCCTGGCGCCGGTTCCATCCGGTGTCGTTCTGGTACGGCGTCGGCTTCCCGGCCCGAGCGGTGCTGGTGTACCTGACGTGGCATCACGTCGCCTCGGGCTGCAAGCTGACCCGCAACCGGCGACGGTTCCGGCTCACCCTGGACGCTCTCCCCGTGGTCGGGCCTGCCTCGCGCTCGGCTGCGACGGTGGTCGAGCACAAGCGGCGGGTGCGGCGGGTCGACGTCGAGCGCTCGCCCCGCCTCGGGCTGCTGCGGCCGACCCGGCTGGGGTGGCGGATGCGGCTGCGCCTGCACGACGGGCAGGTCCCCGCCGACTACGAGAAGGCGGCCGAGGGGATCGCGCACGCCTGGCGCGTCCACTCCGTCCGGGTGGTCGATGTCCGGCCAGGCTCGGTGACGCTGTGGGCGACGATGCGTGACCCGCTGATCGAAGTGGTCACCGAACCGGAGACCGGTGATCTGCTAACGGTGCGTCCGGGGAAGCTGGAGAACGGCCGTGACTGGGTAATCGACTTCCGCACGATCCCGCACTGGCTCAACGTCGGCGCGACACAGTCGGGGAAGTCGAACCTGGCCAACGCTCTGCTCAAGGGATTAGCTCCGCAACCGGTCGCCCTGGCGGGCTTCGACCTCAAAGGCGGCGTCGAGTTCACGCCCTACGCCCCGCGTCTGTCGGCGCTGGCCACGACCCGCAAAGAGTCGGTCGATCTGCTGGCCGATCTGGTGGGCGAGGTCGAGAACCGCATGGCCACCTGCCGGGCGCACGGTGCGCGCAATGTGTGGACGCTGCCTGAGGATCTGCGGCCGATGCCCATCGTGGTCCTGGTGGACGAGGTCGCTGAACTGTTCCTCATGGCCGACAAGTCCGAGAAGGACGAGGTGTCGCGGACGGCTACCGCGCTGCTGCGGGTGGCCCAGCTCGGGCGGGCGTTCGCGGTCTACCTGGTTGTGTGCGGGCAACGCGTCGGCTCCGACCTGGGACCTGGCGTCACCGCGCTACGCGCCCAGTTGTCGGGGCGGGTGTGCCACCGGGTCAACGACCCGGAGACGGCGAACATGGCGCTTGGTGACCTCGACCCGGCCGCGCTGGACGCCGCCCGCGTCATCGCGGCTGAGACTCCGGGCGTGTGCATCGTCGCCGGGCAAGACGGCTCGTGGCACCGTGCCCGCTCGGTCTACGTCCCCGAACACGAGGCCGAACAGGCAGCGCGGGACTACGCGCACCTGACCCCGGCCTGGGAGACCCTCGTCGGCTCCGCCCCGGTCGTCCGCCCCGCCGCATAGACACCCCCACCTTTCCCGGCTCGGCGTGAGCCCTGATCACGCCACGTCCCTACCCGACCCATGTCCGAATCCGGTCCTGGAGGCTCTCGTGGCTACCCGCGTCCTCGCCGTTCGTCCTCGGCCCGTCCCCGTCCTGGCCGCCTCGGCCCTGGCATCGTCCCGGCCGTCCGCCGTCTCGTCCTCGTCGGGCCGCCGGCCGGTGCGCGTTGAGTGGGACGAGCTGCGGAACCTGGACGTCGCGGTCTGTGGATCCTGCACCGAGTCGTTTGCCTCGCCCCGGTCCGGCGAGGTCGACGCCTGGGCCGACGCGCACATCTGTGATGCCGAACTGGTCGCGCTGCTCGCCCTCGTCCTCCACCGGCGGGCGGCGTGATGCGGCGGCTCGCCGGGGCGGTAGCCGATTCCGCGCCGGTCGTCGTCCTGGCCGGGATCGCGGCGGCCGGGTCGTTCACCCACATCCGCGACACCGCCACCGAACACGGTCAGCAGGGGTGGATGGCCTGGGCCATTGCGGTCTGCATCGACCTGACATGCGTCATGGCGGCCGCGGAACGCCAGCGGGACAAGAGCACTGGGCGGGAGACGGGGCGGCTGTCGTGGCCGACCGTGGTCCTGGTCGGCGGAATCCTGCTGTCGCTGGCTGCCAACCTGGCGCAGGCCGACCCGTCGGTCTGGGGCTGGATCACTGCCGGGACTCCGGCGGGCGCGTTCCTGGTCGCGGTGTCGATGCTGGAGCGCCGAAAGGCCGGCACCCCGGCGGCGGCGCACACCTCGCCCGTCCCGGAGTCCTTCGGCCGTCCCGACCCTGCCCCGGCCTCGTCCGGCTCGCCCTCGGCATCGTCCTCGTGGGTGGTCTGGGAGGACGAACGCCCCACCGTCGCCGCTGCTGCCGTCCCCGCTGCCCAGGACGAACCCCGCGACGGTGCCCGCGACGAGCAGGACGGGCAGACCTCTATCCCCGTCCCCGCCGACCAGTCCTCCGCGGCGCCGTCCGCTCCGCCGTCCGCCTCGTCCTCGCCGACTGGGACGGCTGGCCCGCTTGTCGACTTCGCGCGCCGTGTCGCCTCCGAGCACGAAAGCCGGCACGGGCGGCCGATCACCCGTGACGCGCTACGCGCACGGCTCGGCGTCTCCAACCAACTCGCCTCAGACCTGCTCCGCCAACTCCGCACCGAACAGCCCCACGCAACCGCGTCCGTTTCTTGAGCACTGGAGGAACCTGCAATGACCGCCCACACCAACCCGACCGGTCACGCGTCCCTGCTCGTGCCCGGTGATCTGTTCGCCCGCCACCAGACCATCACCGGCCTTCGCGCCCTGGCCGACTTCCTGGAGGCCAACCCCGCCGTCCCGGTCAATGAGTACGGCAGGGAGTACAACGTCTACGCCCGCGCTGAGGACGAGGCCGCGGCGGTCGCCATGGTCGACCAGGTCGCCGCGCTGCTCGGGGCCGAAGTCATCGACAACCGCGCCGAGGGCGGCCATTACAGCGCTGAGAAGACCTTCGGCCGCATCACCTACGGCATCGTCCACGTCCCCCAGCGCCGCCACGACGAATACGACGCCTACACCAGCTACCGCCACAACATCCGCCTCGACCCCGACCAGGTCGACGAGGGACGGGCGGCCTGATGACCGCCGACCAGGACCCGGCGCCCTCCCGCGCGCTCGTCCCGCTCGCCCGGTTGGTCGTGGGCTGGGTGTGCGGGACGTGCGGCGGGGGCGGGATCGCCTCCGACGGGTCGACCTGTCCTGACTGCAACGGCCACGGCCACACCTGACAGAAGGGGCACCTGATGTTCCTGCGCCGCTGCGCCTTCGGCTGCTTCTGGCTGGTCCTGGGCCTGTTCGCGGTCCGGCATCCCGAGCGTGCCGCCGCGACCGTCCGCGCCATCGCTCACGGCCTGGCGCTCGTGGCCGACGGGCTCGCCCGGCTCACCTCGGCCTTGTAGTTCCCCGGCGTGGCCGCCGTCGCCGGCAAGCAAGTGCGGCCACGCCGGGCCCATCACCCGCCCATCCCACAGACAGGCAGGAGACCCCTTCATCGTGCCCGATCCCGCCCCCGCTCCGCTCATTAACGGTGTGGCCGCGCGTGACATGGCCAACCGGTACAACCGCGCCGACTTCCGCGCCTGGGCACGCCGCGCACACTCCACCGGCGGCTGCGCCCAACCCGTCCACCTCCGCGGCCGCGTCACCCACCTCGACCCGCAGACCGGTGAGATCCTCCGGCACTACTCCACCGCCCAAGAGCCGGGCGGGACACTGCGGGTGGCGTGCAAAACCCGGCGCGCGTCGCGGTGCCCGGCGTGTGCTGAGACCTACCGCGCGGATACCTATCAGCTCGTCCGGGCGGGCCTGGTCGGCGGCAAGGGCGTACCGGACACCGTCACACAGCATCCGGCGGCGTTCGTCACCCTGACCGCGCCCTCGTTCGGGCCGGTTCACTCCCGCCGCACCGGTAAGGCCGGCGGCGTGGTGGCCTGCCGTCCTCGGCGCGATGGCGGGACGTGTCCGCACGGGCGGCCCGTCTCCTGCACCGTCCGCCACTCCGAGGGGGATCCGCGGCTCGGGCAACCCATCTGCCCCGACTGCTTCGACTACGCCAGCGCGGTGCTCTGGAACGCGCACGCCCCTGAGCTGTGGCGCCGGTTCGCCCTGGCCTTCCGGCGCTACGTCGCCCGCTCGGCGGGCCTGCGCGTGGCCGACCTACGGGACGTGCTCACCGTCTCCTTCGCCAAAGTCGCCGAATACCAACGGCGCGGCCTGGTCCACTTCCACGCCGTCATCCGCCTCGACGGACCCGGCGGCCCCGACACGCAACCGCCCGCCTGGGCCACCCTCGGCCTCCTCAAGGCGGCCGTCGACCACGCGGCCGGGGCCGTGACGGTGTCGAGTCCAGCGGCCGGTGACGTCCCGGCCCAAGAGCACGTGTGGGGCTCACAGGTCGACGTCCGACCGATCACCACCACAGGGGACCTCACCGATACAGCGGTAGCGGGCTACATCGCCAAGTACGCCACCAAAGCCGCCGAATGCGTCGGCACCCTCGACCGCCGCATACGCCCCACAGACGAACTGACCGACCTACCTGTGAGCGGCCACGCCCGGCGACTCATCGCCGAATGCCTCCGACTGGGCGCGCTGGAGGAGTTCGCGAGGCTGCGGCTGGCCGAATGGGCCCACATGCTCGGCTTCCGCGGCCACTTCTCCACCAAATCCCGCCGCTACTCCACCACCCTCGGCGCACTCCGCGCCGCCCGCATCGACCACAACCAGCACCAACACGACGACATCACCACCGGACGCCTCCCCTTCGACGACGACCAAGTCCTGGTCGTCGCCCACTGGCGCTACCTCGGCCAAGGCATGACACCCGGCGAAGCACTCCTCACCGCCGCACTCACCGGCAAGCCCATGCCGGCCCTCACCACCGATGAACGGAGTTTCGCGTGCCCAAGCTCCTGCTGACCGTCCCCGAAGCGGCCCAAGCTCTGTCCATCTCCCGCAGCAAGCTCTACGAACTCCTCGCCTCCGGGGCCATCCGCTCCGTCCGCATCGACGGAGCGCGCCGCATCCCGCTCAACGCCCTCAACGACTTCGTCAACGCCCTGATGGAAGAGGCAGCCTGATGGCAAAGACCGCCCTCGCCAACCCCGAAGAGCCACGCCGACCCGGCAAGTCCAAGCTTCGTGACGGCGTGATGAAGCGGGGCAAGACCTGGTCCTATGTCATCCGCGTCACGGACCCCGAAACCGGCGTCTCAAAACCCAAGTGGGTCGGTGGCTTCCCGACCGAAGACGCCGCCAAAGAAGCCCGCGACGAAGCACGCGTGCGGGCACGGCGGGGCGAGTACATCGACCGCAACGCCATCACTGTGAGCGACTACCTGGACGAGTGGCTCGACGCTCACGCGGTCGAGATCAAGCCCAAGACCCTGGCCAACTACCGCTATCTGATCGACCGGCACGTCCGACCCAACATCGGCGGCCTGCGGCTCCAAGCCGTCCGGCCCGGCCAGATCACCAAGCTCTACCGCGACCTCGTCACCGTGGGAGGCCGAAAGGGTGCGGGGCTCTCGCCTCGGACGGTCGCGCACGTGCACTCGGTGCTCCGGAAGGCGTTCGGCGACGCCGTCCGGGTTGATGAGCTGATCGCGTCCAACCCCACGGAACGCGCGAAGCGGCCTCGGCTGCATCACGGTGAGCCGGGGAAGGTCTGGACCCCTGCACAGCTCCGGGCCTTCCTCGTCTCCACTGAGGGCCATCGGCTCTCGGCCTTCTTCCACCTGGCCGCATACACCGGTGCTCGCCGCAGTGAGCTGCTCAACCTGCGGTGGCCGGACGTCGACCTCGACGGGGCCTCGATCCACATCAAGGGGTCGGTGGGGTTTGTCGCCGGCGAGCGCATCGAGGGGACGACCAAGAGTGGCCGGTCCCGTGTCGTGAGCCTCGACCCCGGCACGGTCGACGTCCTCAAGGCCCACCGGAAGCGCCAGCTCGCCGACAAGCTCAAGGCGGGCGAGTTCTGGAAGGGCACCGAGGACGGCCACGTGTTCGCCACGGGATGGGGTGAGCCGGTCCACCCGGACACGGTCTCGTCCCTCATGGCAACGCTGATTAGAGAGCACAACGCGGCGGACGGCGTGACGCCTCTCCCCCACGCAAGACTGCACGACCTCCGCCACGTCCACGCGACGACTCTGCTCCTGGCGGGCGTTCCCGTCCACGTG
This sequence comes from Actinomadura sp. NPDC000929, assembly GCF_040492065.1. Classification (NCBI taxonomy): domain Bacteria; kingdom Bacillati; phylum Actinomycetota; class Actinomycetes; order Streptosporangiales; family Thermomonosporaceae; genus Actinomadura; species Actinomadura sp. NPDC000929. Next base: position 56,850 of record NZ_JBEUPA010000005.1, read on the forward strand.
GTCGCCGCTCGGCTCGGGCACGCTGACCCGGCGATCACGCTGCGGGTCTACGCGCACGTCGTCAGCGAGCAGCTTGCCGAAGCGGCCACGATCTTCGCCGACAGGATCGACGGCGCGGCGTAGTCGGCTGTTAGCAAACCCGTTAGCAAAAGCCCCCTTCCTAGGCCCGGAAGGGGGCTTTGAGCTGGGAGCCGGCGAGGGGACTTGAACCCCTAACCTTCTGTTTACAAGAAACCGGCCGCCTGAAGATCGCCACCATCACCGCAGGTAGACGGGTGTGCGGCCGGTCGCCGGTGCCAGCAGTCGTAAGCCTCTGTTGCGGTACTTCCGTGCTGTACTTTCCGGGCTACATCTATCGGGCGAGGGCTGCCGAGGGTGTGCCATTGGCGGGTTCGGTTGACGCTACTGCTGTCATCGCTGCTTTTAGCTCGAAGCGCTCTCTTCGGGGCGTCCCAGGCTCCGAAGCACGGTGGCGAGGTTGTTGCGGCTGGTCAGGTGTCAGGGTGGTCGGAGCCCAGCACCCGCACGCTGGCCTCCAGCACCGCCCGGTTCTCCGCCTCGGCCTCCTCCAACCTCCCCAGGCTCCGCAGCGCGCCGACGAGGTTGCTTCGGCTGGTCAGGGTGTCGGGATGGTCAGGGCCCAGCACCCGCATCCTGGTTTCCAGCACCGCCCGGTTCTCCGCCTCCGCCTCCTCCAACCTCCCCAGGCTCCGCAGCGCGCCGACGAGGTTGCTTCGGCTGGTCAGGGTGTCGGGATGGTCAGGGCCCAGCACCCGCATCCTGGTTTCCAGCACCGCCCGGTTCTCCGCCTCCGCCTCCTCCAACCTCCCCAGACCCCACACCACGAGAGCAAGGTTGCTGCGAGTAGTCAGGGTGTCGGGATGGTCGGAGCCCAGCACCCGCACCTTGGTCTCCAGCACCGCCCGGTTCTCCGCCTCCGCCTCCTCCAACCTCCCCAGATCTTGCAGCACGGTAGCGAGGTTGCCGCGGCTGGCCAGGGTGTCGGGGTGGTCGGGGCCGTGCTGGTCCTGGCTGCTGGCGAGGGCTTGGCGTAGGGCCGTCTCGGCGACCAGATACCGGCCTTGAGCAAGGGCCGTGGTGGCGAGGTTGCTTGCCTCGCTCGGGCTGGCGTGGGCGAGAACGGCGGTGATGGTCGTCTCGGGAACGTGGGTGCCCGCGGGGGTTCGATGCTGGACCGTGTCGACCAGGTAGTCGAACACCTCGTAGGCATCCTTTGTGCCGGCGTGCAAGGGGGCGTTACCCGAGTCCCGGGGCCGAGTGGCCCATTCCCAGGCCTGGTCAAGGGCTTCGGGATGTAGCCGCGCGCCGCCTTTGTGATCGAGGTAGCCGCTGTGTAGTTCCTCCAGCAGGATCTTGGGCAAGGGCGCGGTGTACCCGGCACGACGGATATCCACTGCGACGGCGATCAGGGCGGCCGCCCTCGGGTGAGTGCCCTTGGCCCACGCGTTGTCCCACTCGGCCAGCAGTTGCGGCCCGCATGCCAGATACTCGGCCACCCCGAACGTATCGGCATGCGCAAGGGCGTCACCGATTCGCGGATCCTCCCCGGCCAAAGCCCCCGCCCGCTGCTGTTCAGCCGCGCTGAACCGACGCTCCACAAAGATCCGGTGCGCCTGCTCCAGCACCGCGCGGCTGTCACGCTGAAGCTGCCTGCGCTCCTCGTCCTCGGACGTGACGCTAAACCGGTCTTCCTCGGCCGCCCGCAGCGTCGCCACGATCACCCGATGATGATTGGTGCCGGTCATCAGCTCAGTGACGTGGTTGCGGGCCAGGCCCCCGGCACCCAGGTAGCTTTCAAGGTCGTTGAGCCACAGCACACAACGCCGGATCGTGGCCGCCTTCTGCACCGCAGCCGCCACCCCGTCCCGCTTCTCCGGCACGATCAGCGTGTGATCGGGAAGCTTCGCCCGGACGGCCTCAAACGCCGCCCGTGTCTTGCCCGCCGTGGAGTCCCCCACCAGCAGCACAAACCCGCAGCGGTCCAGTTCCCGGCGCAGTTCGGTGTCGATGTCGCGCGGCACATAGACCGGAACCCGGTCCCCAACAGCTCCAGCGCTTTCCGCTTCGTCGGGGCCGGTCTATCGGCGAGGCGCGGGATGGACCCCGATAGTGATGGGGTCGGTGACTTCCCTAACCCGTGGGAGCCGGCCACCCGGGGTGAAGCTTCCCTGCGTCAGTTCCTGAGCGAGGGTCTCGCGGTTCTGCACCGTCCGCTCAAACCGTGCCTTCCAGATCCCTGCGAACAGCGTCGCCACCGGGACCACAACTGCGGCGGCCGTCAACCACCGCCAGTCCTTCACCCCAGCCACCGCCAGCACCCCCGGCGCCGCGACCAGCAACGCCAACGCACCCGCCAGGAAGGCCGCCCCTATGACCCGGTTACCACCCACACCTACACCCCGTATCCCCGGGCTGACTCATAGATTCCAGGCTTGCACGCGATCACCTCGAACCAGACCCCCTACGCACAAACGTGACCCGACCTGGCCGTGCATCGATAACGCATGCGAGCTCTGCTCGCTACCGAGGCCATTCGAGTAACAGCGAGACGACCGCATGCCAGAGAGCATCTGATTACAAGCAAGATCAACACCGTCCGGGAGGGTCCCCACATGCCTCCTGACCAGCGCCGCAACCTCCCGCACGTCCACACCCATCCAAGATCATCCGACCCCGTTGTTAGCACCACCGTTAGCACCCACACCCGTCCCGGAGGGTGCGCCCGCGCGAACGACGAGACCCTGTGGCAGACAACTTCGCGCGGGCGGCCCCTCCGGCCCGCAGGGGCTGGGGGGCGTGAGGCCTGCAGGAAACCCGAGGCCGATCAACAGGAGACCCTCGGACGGCTCCGAGAACGCCGCCTGTGCGTCGGAACTCCAACCCGTATTTAACCCGCCCAGCCGTAAAGGCCTGTGGACGGCCGTACACAACTAGACATCAGCGAAACGGCCCCTCACTCAGGTCATCCCTGATAAGGGTCTTTCGCCTGAGTGGTCACGGGTTCAGTGAAGGCCCGCGAATGACCCATCCAGCGCCTCCGCCCGACCTCACCCATGGCCCAGCGGGCGATAAACGCTATGGCGTTGAGTCGGGTTGCCTGCCTATCTCCGTCTTGGTTTGTTCTGCCGCAGCTAGGTACCCATTGAATACTTCGGGGATCTGCTCAGTCAGCCCCCGGTAGATGGCGATAGCTTCGTCGACGGCTGCTGCTGCTTCGGTGAGTTCGATGCGATGGGCATTTCTGATCCAGGCACTAGCCCATAGCGACCTGGCCAGGTCTGGGAGGTAGGCGGCGGGGTGAGCCGCAGCCAACTTACGGCGGATGTCCACAGCCTCCCGAAATGGCTCCAGCGCAGCACGGTCCTCACCCACCCCGGACAAGCAGCCACCGAGGTTGGTCAGACTCATAGCCAGCATGGGGAGATAGGCTTCAGGCTCAGCCTCGACCAGCTTCCGACATATCCCGACCGCCTCGCAGAATGGCTCCAGCCCAGCACGCTGCCCCCCCCACCCTCAGCAGGCGGTTACCGAGGTTATTGAGGGCCCCCGCCAGGCCTGGGAGATAGGCGGCGGGGTGAGCCGCGGCCAACTTACGGCGGATGTCCACAGCCTCCCGAAATGGCTCCAGCGCAGCACGCTGCTCGCCCACCCCCGACAAAGAGACGCCCAGGTTGTTCAGGGCGCCTGCCAGGTCGGCGAGGTAGACGGCAGGCTCGGCCTCGACCAGCTTGCGATAGATCCCGACCGCCTCGCGGACCGACTTTAGCGCGGCACGCATGTCACCCACCCCCGACAAGCAGCCACCGAGGTTGGTCAGACTCATAGCCAGCATGGGGAGATAGGCTGCAGGCTCAGCCTCGGCCAGCTCGCGATAGATCCCGACCGCCTCGCGGACCGGCTCCAGCCCGGCACGCTGCTCACCCACCCCCGACAAGCAGCCACCGAGGTTGGTCAGGCTCAAGGCCAACTTAGGGAGGTAGGCGGCAGGCTCGGCCTCGACCAGCTTCCGACACGTCCCGACCGCCTCGCGAAATGGCTCCAGCCCGGCACGCTGCTCACCCACCCCCGACAGGCAGTTGCCAAGGTTGTTCAGGGCGTCGGCCAGGCCTGGAAGGAAGACGGCAGGCTCGGCCTCGGCCAGCCTGCGATAGATCCCGACCGCCTCGCAGACCGGCTCCAGCCCGGCACGCATGTCACCCAGCTCCGACAGGCAGTTGCCGAGGTTGTTCAGGGCCCATGCCAAGCCCGGAAGGTAGGCGGCGGGTTCGGCCTCGACCAGCTTGCGGCGAATCTCCACGGCCTCGCGAAATGGCTCCAGCCCGGCACGTTGCTCGCCCACCCCCGACAGAGAGACGCCCAGGTTGTTCAGGGCGCCTGCCAGGTCGGCGAGGTAGACGGCAGGCTCCGCCTCGGCCAGTTTGCAATAGATTTCGATCGCCTCGCGGACCGGCTCCAGCCCCGCCCGATTCTCGCCCATCTCCGACAGACACTTGCCGAGGTTGTTCAGGACCCCTGCCAAGCGTGGAAGGTAGGCGGCGGGTTCGGCCTCGACCAGCTTGCGGCGAATCTCCGCGGCCTCGCGAAATGGGTCCAGCCCGGCACGGTGCTCGCCCAGCTCCGACAGGCAGCTGCCGAGGTTGTTCAGAGCGTCTGCCAGGTCGGCGAGGTAGACGGCAGGCTCGGCCTGGGCCAGCCTGCGATAGATCCCGATCGCCTCGCGGACCGGCTCCAGCCCGGCACGCATGTCACCCACCCCCGACAGGCACTTGCCGAGGTTGTTCAGGACGTGGGCAAGGTCTGGCAGGTAGACGGCAGGTTCGACCTCGACCAGCTTGCGGCGGATCTCCGCGGCCTCGCGAAATCTCTCCAGCCCGGCACGGTGCTCGCCCATCTCCCACAAGCGGCCACCGAGGTTGTTGAGGCGATGGGCACGCTGGGCTGGCGTGGCTTCGGATGGTTGTTCTTGGTGGAGGCGTTGGGCCAGGTCACGGGCAAGACTGAGAAGGTCGGTGTGGTGGATGGGGATGGCGTTCTCGACGGTGGCGGCGAGGTCGTAGGGCGCGTGGTCCAGCACCGTGGTGACCAGCGGCGGACTCAACCAGCCTGGTCGTATCGGTGTGCTGCGGAGGACAGCAAACAGCGTTTGACGAGCAGTGTGGTGTCTGCCGCCTGCTGCTGCGAGCATCAGCAGCGCTTGGCGGGCTTCTCTGGCTGTGGTCTGCTCATCGGTGACGAGCTCGGTGACCAGTGCCTGGGTGCGCTGATGCCCGAGTTCATCGGCAAGAAAGTCTTCGGCGAACCTGTCGGGCTTGAGTGGGGCCAGCGCACTCACCCCCCCGGCGTCGCTCCCGTGGGTGGTTCCCTGGGGATGGTGCGGCGGTCGGGTTTCAGTGCTGGGGTAGAGGCGTTCATGAATAGTGAGCAGCTGGTCGGCAGCGGCGTCCCCGTCGGCCAACCGCGCCCGTCGCATCCATGCACGCGCACGGGCAGGCTGCCAGATCGGGCCGAACAACGTTGCGATTAGTACTGCCCTGGCCATCGCCTCCGACCCAGCGGGGCTGCACTGCCAGTAGCGGCGCTCATGCTGCAGCAGATACGCCGACAAGTCCTCGCTATGAGGGATCGGTGCGCCCTCGTCGGTGGCGCACACGGCGGCCAGCGCGGCCATATGCACCATCAACGGCGACACATTCCGGTCCACCTGCAACCCCGCTGGTTGCGGCACCGACTGCACTTGGATCTGCAGCTCCCGCTGAAACGCCGCAGCCGCCTCGTTGAACGCCTCGGCTAGATCATCGAGACTGGCAACGAACTCCTCCAATGGGAGCGGATCGGCCAGATCAACCGACACCCGCCCCAGCGCCGCCGATGCATCTTTCCAAAATCCCGCCTGTGGGCGAGCCAGCAGCAACACTCGCAACCGCTCCACATGCGCATTATCACCAGCCTTATGGGCGTCGTGGGCGGGGTGCAGACTGTCATACCGGGTGGTCAGCATCTCCACCATCCGGGTCAACGCCTTTAGCGGCCAGCGTTCGGCGTAGTCGACCACCACCAGAACATTCCCGCTGGCGGGCATCTCCGCCTGTCTGGTCGGCTCCCGCAACGGCCTGCTGGCGTCCGCAGCGCCCAGAACCGTCCATCCCTGCTCATGTGTGAGTGTGGCGGACCAGTAGCCAAGCCGGGTCTTGCCTACCCCACCCGGCCCGGGAATCAACCGCAGCGACACCGGCTCGTTGTCTTTTAGCCAGTGCTCAAGCATGGCCTCGGCATCTGGGCGTGGCCGGTATGGCACCACCAGACGATGCACATCCAGCATGTGTGAGGGCAACCGCTGGGACCGGGGAATCCGCCTAAACTGGGGCGTTAGCAACTCCAGGCGAAATTCCGGCTGTTCCCACGCCACCATGATGGGACCGGCTGTCGATCCGATCTGAATGTTGGGCCCGTAGACATTGCCGCCCACAGACTGCCCCACCTTGTCACCCCACATCCCCGGACGCCCGAATCCTCGAAGCGACTCGCCGGTATTGAACCAGTCGTCCAGTCACCCAGCACTCGTCACAGGCGGGCTAGTCAACGTCAACGTCATCGGCCTGGCCAATCTGCACATTGCGGCCACCCACTGAACCGTGCACCTCCTGCCCCCCGGCCAAGGTCTGACCGCCAAACCGCGCCCGACCTCGCACTCCATGACGCGACCGCCGCGGCCTGGTGGCCGCCGGCCCGACCCGCACATCACCGGCCTGGCCAATCTGGAGATTGGGCCCCTGCACGTCCCCGCCCACCCGCTGTCCAGCCGCTTGCGGCTGCTGGCCCAGGCCACGGCGGGTCAACACCATCCCGTACACGGACACGCCCAACCCCAGCGCCGTCAAGAACACCGACATCACGCTGGCCCACCGATCGGCATCGTCCAACCCCACCAGGGTGAAGAACACCCCGGCCCCGGCCAGCACCACCCCCGCCGCCACGACCAAGACCGCCGTCAGCATTCGCCGCGAACCACTCATAAGCGCATCCTGCCCGTCAGCCAAGATCCACATGGTGGGAAAGCCTGAACCAGGCCGACCGCGGCCGACAAGTCACCATAGGCCACAGCACACGGAACAGGGGTGCCCACCTGGCACGCAGAGCCAAACTGCCCGCAGCCGGCGGCCCCGGTGTTGGACGAGCCCCCACCCGGACGGATGCATCACGAGATAGCCTCATGGGGAGGCACAATCTCCTAGTGGCCTAGGACCTAATCGCCTCTGGGAGGAGCCGACTGCCCGGACAAGCCTGACTGGCCAAGCTTTGTGCCACCGAAACAGGGGCTGCCTGGTAGCGAACTAACCGTCTACGTTGTGCCCCTGCTGCGGCAAGGGCCTCGTCGCCGAACCAGGTCTGGAGGAAGCCCAAGCCCTGATTGAGGAGGCTCCGGGAACGCCGCTCAGAGGCGGCAGAACTTCAACGCGTATTCAACCTGCCCGTCCGCAAAGGCTCGTGGAGGGCCGAACACAGCCGGACAGTAGCAAAACGACCCTCACTCACGTCATCCCTAGTGAGGGGCCGTTCTGTGTGATGGTGGCGAGTCCAGGATTCGAACCCGGGTAGGCTAAGCCGACAGATTTACAGTCCCACCGCCCAACTCCCCTGACCTGCCGCTTCTCTCCCAGGACGCCGGACTTCGGCCCGCATTCGGCACGCCGAGCTAGCTGGCGGCAGGGACGAGCCTCTGGACAAACGATCGAAATTCTGCCGCCAGCCAGAGTTCGGTTTCTATCGTGGGGCAGAAGAAGGAAGCCAAACGGCGCATTGAGCAGGCGCTACAGAACAGCTGACATCCGTGCGCGACGCGCACAGTCAGACACCTGATGGTCACTGAGTGTTGCCAGGCGGGGCGAGAGCCCTTGACCGCGGTCCGCCAGTCGGGGGTCTCTCACTGCCCGCAGAGCCGACCACCGAGTGTCAGACCCCCTGGCTACCCTCGTGACGTCCTCGGCCGGCGGATCACGCGGGAGCGCGTTATGGCGACTGACCCAATCTCTTCTCGGGTGTACAAATAGGACTATGAGAACGATCAGCTTTATGGAACTTTTCGCGGGTTGCGGTGGATTCTCTCAAGGGTTCCTGGCGTTCCGTTTGCCTGGCGCGGCGCGATCGCCCTTTCGACTTGTCGGCGCCATTGAAAGCGACAATGTAGCGGCTGCGACATTCGCCTCCAACTTCGGTAAGGAATTCGACACCGGAAAGCAGATGCTTGTTCGCGATATAGAGTATTGCGAGGCGCCCGCTTATGGGGCGGTCGACGTCATGCTGGGAGGGCCGCCTTGCCAGGGATTTTCCGGTCTCGGCAAGCGGAATGTCGACGATCCTCGAAATAAAGTTCTATTCGAATACCTGCGTTTCATACAAGCCGGCGCCCCAGGCATTTTTGTGATAGAGAATGTTGACCGCTTCATGCAATCGCCCGAATATACGGTCCTTCTAGGATCTACCCAACGGGGCGGCCCCCTCCAAGACTACGTCCTGGAGTCGCAGATCATGAACGCCGCCGACTATGGCATCCCGCAAACCAGAAGACGCGCAATCATACTAGGCACCCACCGGGATCTGATCTACAGTCATCCCCAATCACGACCACTCAAGCATCCGATACCAACTCACGGCAAGAGGGTCTCCTCGGAAATGGCATCTCTATTTGAGGGGTATGGAACCTCACCATGGGTCTCGGTCTCCTCAATCTTTAAGAAGTCTAGCTATTATCCGATCAAGTCCGAGCTTCCCGATTACATTTGTGCGCCTCTCGGTACTCAGTTGCCCGGCACCTTTAAGACCCGCGAGTTGCACGTAGGGCGGAGAGCAACCGCCCTCTCTATGGAGCGTTATACGCTGATCCCGCCAGGAGGGAACCGGCATAACCTGCCGCCGCACCTGTCGACGTTGAACTGGGTGAGCTTCCGCCACGGTGCAGGCGATGTTTTCGGTCGCATGGCCATGGATCGACCTGCCGTTACGATACGAACGGAGTTCTTCAAGCCAGAGAAAGGACGCTATCTCCACCCTTGGGAGCATCGGCCGATCACGCATTATGAAGCCGCCCTTATTCAAGGCTTCCCGGATGACTTTCTGTGGTGCGGCGGCAAGATTCAGATAGCGCGGCAAATCGGAAACGCCATCCCCGTTCAGCTTTCCACTGTCATCGCACGAGAGATTTATTCCTATCTGCGTGCGGTGGGATGATGGCGGTTCACTTATAGCCCATGCTCACTGGAGCGTGGCTACGCTATCGATGTTGTCACGAACTCCGCTGACGAGCGTTTCGGTGCATATCCCAATGTTTGGTCAGCCACTTGACGTGTTCGTCAGTGGTGGCGATCGAGAGAACCTTGCCGTGAAGTTTGGAATAGAGAGGAAAGTTGGCAAGGCTGGGCGCCACGTCGATCGTCTTCGCGCCCGGGTTATAGGCGAGTAGACCGAGATCGAACAGGCGGTGGATGTCACGCCGCAGGAGGAGGCCGCCACCTCTATGGTGCTTGCCAGTAGCGGCATAACTGTACAGGTGGGCGGCTTCCAAGGCTTGGGCAGGGGTGGGACCCGTGAAGGCGCAGACCTCGCCGAAGGTCGCAAGCATCGCTTCCCGGAAGACAGGTTGCCCCACCCGTACACGCACCGCGACCTTCCGATGGCCTCCAGTGATGACCTCGTGCGTCTTATCCAAGATTCTGAGCGGCGTGGGGTTCTTGCCCGTCTCTATCCGCTCGCGAAAGTCTTCCCACCGCAGCCGGCGCAAGCTCAGCTGTGAGCTTGGCTTCTCGCACAGCTGGCGAAGCTCGGCACCGGAGACACTCCCGCGCAGATCGATCCAGCCAGCTTCGTGACGGCTGCGGTAGGTCTTCACCTCTACTTCGCGTGTGACTGGCTGGTTGAACTCGGCCCCGCACTTCCAACACTTGTACTCGGGGATCATCGTCTTGCGTCGGGCGACGTCGGCCCTGCCGCAAGCTGGGCAGTTCCGCAGCTCCTTCTTCCCAGCGCCAACCTCGATCGCCTCGATGACCGACAGGCCGAGGAGGGTGTGGGTATCCCACAGAACGATCACGTCACCGACGGCAACCGCAGTGGCGTTCGGCACCCGAGCGTCCCAGCTGTAGTGGCGAGAAGGGTCGTCGTCGTACCCGTCACCTGCCCGCTTGCGCTCTTCCACTGCGATCATCAACCAGCCCGCCATGCCCCGCCTTCCCCTGCCCATGACACTGCCTCGCGATCAACCTAGCCACATCCCCTGACATAGCGGGCGTTTCCGGCAGTTGGGGCGCCTTCAATGAGGGACGAAGGAGGACGGAATGAGCGCGAGGGGACGACGTGGCCACTTGTGCGGTCGGTCGGAAGCGTCCGGCGAGGCAGATGCGGGAAGCCGCCGCATCGAGCAGGCCTACGGGATGACTGAGTTCCGTACGTACTCCGCACGGCCACTCGCAACCCGCCGGTGACAGCCGGACAGACGAGATCGGCCCCTGACCGTGAACCGCTGGACAGGGGCCGATCGTTGCTGCTTGGAGTGGGAGGCAGGGGCGGGGTCAACCGCCGAGCTTCCGCTTTTCAGCTATAACAACACTCTTGGTGCGCGAGCATCGCGCGAGGCTGACCGGCTGCCAGCGTGCGCCTGTGGCTGGCGCTGCTGCCTGCTGTTGCTGTCACTGTTGCTGTCACCCGTGGCGATGCTGCCTTCGGCTTCGCAGTCGCCGGACATGCCGCTCGTGCTGGCCTGCCCGGCGGCGTTGGGCGCGGTCGATGAAAACGACCTGTGGGTCGGAAGCGGTCTCGTACAACTCCACTTCGAACGGATCGGCGTCGTACTCGATGAGAGGAGCTAAGGCCGCCTGAGTCCTGCTCAGTGGTGATCCGCCGGCGTACACCATCGCGCCAGGCATGGCCGCTCACCTCAGCCTCGCCCACGCCCTGAAGATAGCTCAGGCGAAGCGTGATGTGGGCTCCGACTCAAGGGGGCCAGGTTGGCGCAGGCCCCTGGTTCAGGCTCGCCTGGACATCTGTTTACAAGCGAGATCAGCGACGTCCAGGCACGTCCCCACGTGCCCGCTGACCAGCGCCGCAACCTCCCGGACGTCCACACCCGTCCAAGATCATCCGACCCCGTTGTTAGCACCGCCGTTAGCATCCACACCGTCCCGAGGGGGCGTCCGCGTGAACGATGAGAGACCGCGCCAAGCAGCTTCGCCTACCGGGCTTCGGCGTCGGGACGCGGAACCGGCCTTGCCGGGTCCGGCGCCCCTGCGCAGCCATGCTGGCCCGGCGTTGCCTGGTCCGGAGCTCGCCCCTCCGAGATCTATTGCTTAAAGATCACTTTCCCCCATGGGCCACCCTTCGGTGAAGGCGCAGATGGTTCGGTCCGCTGACGCCCCGATCTGTCAGACCCTCATGCCATCATCGATCACGTAGCCGAGATACCTTGAGGAAGCCTGTGCCTAAGAAGAAGCGCGTCCGCAAAACCTCAAATCGTAACGCGACAAAGAATCGTCGCCAAAAAAATGACCCCGAACGGATTCAGCTCTATCATGACATGGCTGTCTACGAAAACTTCGAACGCTGCGCACAGCGAATCTTCACGATACTGCGAGATAGCCAACAGGCATCCCCAGGCGCCGAGCGTACACTCCTACTTCGCATACAAGGCCACAGAAACAACGAAGGTGGTTATGACCACGATGCCTACGAGATACTTTGCCACTTTCTTCCGGAGTTCATATTTCCATACTTAACTGCAGCGATCACCCCTTTTGGAGAACTGCAGAACAAGAATGCACAACGCAATGATATCCCGAATCGACTCTATATCGGCTATCCGGCTGGCGAGGAGAAAGACTTCTGGTACGACGTTGACCTTCTGCCGATTCGAGCCAGAGAACAAACTGAGGGTAACCGAAAAACGCCGCCAAGCAAGGAAGTGATCGCGCGTTACCTCGGGATGGAATCTGACCCATGCTGCCTGGTCTGCTGGAACACGCCCACAGAACGCGCCCACGTGGTACCAAGTTCACTGGGCGGATCAATGGACGTACGCAACTTTGCATTACTTTGCGAATATCATCATAGGCAAGCACCCGACATAGCCGATGCGGAAGCATTTTGGGCTTGGGTGGATTATGCAGAGATGAGGGATTCGGGGAGTAAATGGGAACGCGAAACCGAGCATGTCAAGGAGCTGGCTCGTAAGCTCGGATCAAGGACAGAGAAGGTGAACCGATCCGAAGTAGACTTCATAGCCGCGGTTCGGTTCGAACTCGAACACCTGTACGGCTGGGAAGAAGTCGACTTCGCACGGTTCTCGTGGGGTCTGCAAGAAGAATATCACCGCGTCCTAGAAACGGCGACAAGAAAGCATTTTGGCATAGAACGCAAGGTTTCTACACATTCTTGGGCCTATGACGTTGCCTTGTATCGAATCACTAGAGACCATGAAGCACGCAAACGCCGCCGAAACAAGGTGCTACTTTACGATTCGATACCGGATTGCCAACGTAGGCCGTGCAACTTCCGGATCGATTCCGTACCACCGCCTTCTTAGTCGAGAAGTAGATCGACTTGCCATTCGGCAGTGGTACGGAGCTTATCAAATCTAAAGGCATCGCTTGCTCATCACGCAACCGTCCCGGAGGGTGCGCCCGCGCGAACGACGAGACGGTGTGACAGACCGATTCGCGCGGGCGTGCCCTCCGGCCCGCGGGGGGCTGGGGGCCGCGAGGCCCCCGCTTCGCGCTCGTCCAACCTACGCTAAACATGTTCAGCAACATCACGTCGGTGCGCACCGTCTACGCTTAGAGTGCTACAGGCAGGCGATGCGTTGTCAACTCCGAACGCACGATCGCCTTGCGGGGCTCCGGTTACTCAACTGGACGACAGCGGGCTCCCGGGGAGACCATGCTCTTGATGCTGCGGCCAGGGCGACTTCCCACCGAACGATACTCCCTCCATAATGAGGGATCATGGAGAGGCTTATGGTGCAACTCGACGAGCAAGGTTATGCGTTCCTTGATGGAGCAGAGCCGGAGCAGATAGCTAGAGAATTAGGTCAGAGCAGCCATGCTGAGCTCCTATATCCAAAGAGTGAGGCTGCCGCCGACCCTTGGAGTCTCTCCGGGGTGTATGGGCTCGGAGAATTTCCATGGCATACAGACGGCGCTATCTCGGTGCGACCGCCCCGTTGGCTGATCCTGCATGCCAAGGAATTGACAGGCAACACATCCACGGAGATACTCAGGCCCGATGATGACGCTTGGAGGATTTTTAAGCAAACTACGCTGAAAGCATGCGACCGTTCCGGCAGGGTCAGATACCTCCCAGCAGCTATTCCTACGGACAGCGGATGGCGCCTTCGCTGGGATCCTCGCACTTGCTCACCGATAGCATCTGCGACATTGAAGGATATCGGCGAACTTCACCCGAGTGCGACAATCGAATGGGAGCCTAAAAAAACGCTGATCATTGACAACTTTCGCACTTTGCATCGCAGGCCTGCGGTGAATGCACACGACAAGCGAGTTCTGCAACGGATCTATGTTTGGGGTTAATTTTGTGGGAGTATGAAGCGTATATCGGTAAGGCGCAACTATATTTTGGGCGCGCAGAAGATCATCCTCGGGTAGAGAATGATGTCACTGGCCTCTGGCTACTTCTGGGATTGGAGTTCCTGCTGCGAGCGCCCCTAGCTCGCGTCAACCCCCTCCTGCTCGCTGAGCCGGATTCGATAATGGCTGCAGCCGGATTTGCTTCTAAACCTGGCGCCGCCGCCCCTAAGTCAGTCACAACTAAGACTGTAATCGGTCGACTTGGGCAGGTGATTTCCGAATTCGGGAAGGAGCAGCAGGAGGATGCGCTTGCGCTGGCCGGGCTGCGTAACGAAGAGATTCACGGAAGTGAATCCCCTTTGAGTTCCGAAACCTTCCAGTGGATGCCCAAATTCACACGAATTGTTGACGTCCTGTGCACTCACCTTGGCTTGGATGCTTCAGCTCTTGTTGGCGAGCGAACCATGGAGCATGGTCGAGCACTCGCAGACGAGGCCGACCAACGGCTTCTTGCATTGATTAACAAGCGCATTAAAGCCGCCGAGGAGTTCTTGGGACATCTGAAGCCAGAAGAGATTGCAGCGAGACAGGCTGCAATGCCACTACCGCCGCCCGGGGGCGACTTCTTTGTGCAACGCAGGGTGGTACTTGATCCAATAAGTAAAGAATTCATGATCTCTGAAGCGGGCCTATTTGTAGACTGTCCGGCATGTGCGCGGAAGGTCATATTGCAAATGCGGGCAGTCCGACAGACCAACTCCAGAATCGAAGAAGATGATGTAATTGCTTGGGACGTAGTCTACGTAGGAACTTCATTTAAATGTGGCCTCTGTGACCTCGAACTAGAGAACACCGCCGAGATTCGCGCCGCTGGTATCGAGGTGCAATACGTAGAGGAGATGGGTGAAGATATCTCGACAAGGTACGCAGAGGCATTTGAGGGGCCGGATTATGGAAATGATTAGGGAGTATGCGTCACGTGCCTTCTGACGACTCGGCGGAGTAACGCAACGTCGGACTTTCCTCTGTAGTGCGGCCGGGCGGCGCGGCGCGGCGGGACCGGACGGGACAGGCCGCACGCCCGGCGCGGCGGGGCGGGCGGCCGCCGGCGGCCGCGGAGCGGGCGCCCTTGAAGACGTAGAGAAAGTTCTCATCCGGCGGGCGGAGCCCTCTGATGATCTTGGTTTCTGCACATGCTTCGGCCCCTGAGTTGCCTGGTCAGGGACTCGCGGCGGCAACTCAGGGGCCGGGTGCGGATCTAGATCAGATTGGTGTGGCGGACGTCGAAGCCTGTGGCGGTGAGGGCCTGGTTGACCTCTGCGAGGCTGCGGCGGCCGATGTTGCGGACTTCGGTCAGTTGGTCGGTTCGGATCATGTGGAGTAGGGCGCCGATGGTCCGCGGTGGGAGGTCGGCGTACTTGAGGGCGTTGATGACTCTGACGGACAGGTGAAGGCAGGACAGGGGGCAGCTTCCTGTGTGCCGGGCGCGCTGCTGGGGTTCGCCGGCGTGGGTGGCGTCTGGGGAAGCTGTGCGGGCGGCTGTGGTGAGAAGGGTGACCAGGTCGCCGACTGTGTAGACGCCGAGACAGGTTGTCGGGCATCGAGTGGTGATGCCTGGGTGGTGCGGGGAGTGGTCGGCGGTGTTCACCTCTGATGCCATGGCCACGCCTTCGTGTCGGTGATCTGCTCGCGTAGCTGGTGGACATCGGGGGCCGAGAGTAGGCGGTCGCCGGTCGGTAGGGGGATCATGGCCCACCACTCCCCTGTCGCTTCGCCGTACCAGGCTTGGATGCCAGGGAACATCTCGGCGAGGACTTGGGCGGCCCGCTTGGTCTCAGCGTTGCCGCTCATGGCGTCGGGCCTTCCCGGGGCTCGGCTCGTGGAGCTGGCCCCGAAGGATGCGCTCGACCTCGGTGACCGCCTGGTCCAGATCGGCGCAGGGGATGGGTTGGGGGTTGCTGCGGGTGAGATAGACCCATCGGCCGAAGTGGGTGGCGCTGAGTTCCTCGGTGGCGGGCGCGTGCTTGGTGGGCCCGACGCGCAGTGTTGCTGGAGAGACGTGGAAGCGTCGTCTTGTGCGCCATCCCTGGGCGGCGAGTGCTTCGGCGAGGCGGTCTAGGTGCCACATGGCCTTGCGGTCCTGGCGGTCTCTGGTGCCGAACCAGCGGAGGAAGCGACGGGCTCGGCGTCCCCATAGCCGTAGGGTCACGGCGGATTCGTCGATCATGCGCCGCTCTCCTTGGTGAGAGCGAGGACGCGTCCGATGCGGTCGGCGGCCAGTTCGGTCTCCCACAGCGGGCACAGCGGTTCAAGCTCAGGCTCGGAACCGCGGGTCGGACCGGACCAGACCCAGTGCCACCACAGCTCGCGGTCGCGGGCGTGCGGGTGGCATCTGACTACTTGGCGCAGGCCGGGGCTCAGCGCCTGGCCAAGGGCGTTGTCGGGTGCCGGCTCCCCTGCGAGGTTCACGGCCATCACCGCGGCGTGTCCCCATGGCTTGGCTGTTAAGCCGCGCTGATCCAGGGCGGCTATCAAGGCGAGCGCTGCGTCTCGCCATTCACGTGGGTTGCCGCCTGGTGGACGTGGGTGGGTGTCTGTCGCGTCCGGCGTCGGGGCGTCTGGGGGAACGGGCATAAGGGTTCCTTCGGACGGTCTTCTGCAAGGTCGATCGGCCAGCTCATCGCGGTGATCTTGCTGGTCAGAGCCTGATCAACCTGGATTGGTATTCAAAGTACGAGTACAGTACTTCAAGTACAAGTCACTTCGCGTACTTGCGCCGCACAATAAGTACTGATCTCGTAGAGGCGACGAAGGAGGGTGCCGATGTTCGGCTTGATGGTCCGGTTCACCTGCAAGGACGAAGAGAGCGCCGGTAAGTTCGACCAGCTGGTCTCCGAGACGATCGGCAAGATCGAAACGGAAGAGCCGGGCACGCTGATCTACGCGGTGCACAAGGTCGACGGGCAGCCGCTGCAGAGGATCTTCTATGAGCTGTACCGGGACCGGGCGGCCTTCGACGCGCACGAGGAGCAGGACCACGTCCGGCGGTTCCTCAGTGCCCGTGATGACCTGCTCGCCTCGGTAGAGGTCGACTGGTTGGGCCTACAGGTAGGCAAGGGAACGTCAGGGTGAGCACTGAGTATCAAAGAGCGCTCGGACGACGGATCGCTCAGGAGCGCAAGCGGCGCGGGCTCTCTCAGCCTGAGCTGGCGCGGCTGATCGATCGGTCCGTTGCCTGGGTCTCCCAGGTGGAGCGCGGCGTGCGCAAGGTCGACCGCATGTCGGTCCTGGAGAAGGTCGCCGAGGTGCTGGAGCTTCCGCTCTCGGAGTTGGCGGCCGAAGCTCCGGTTGTCGCCGCGTCGAGTGAGGAGATGCCGGGATCGGCCGGGCTACGGCTGGTGCTGTCGGGCGCTCACTCGCTCCGGGCCATGCTGCACTCGGCCCCCGTCCCGCCTACGGCGGAGATCAAGCCGCGGGTGGATCGGGCTTGGGAACTGGCGCATGAGAGCCACTATGTAGAACTGGCTGACTTGCTCCGGGGCTTGGTGCCGGCGCTGGAAACCGCGGTGCGGTCGGCGCCGGAGGAGCGGCGGGCAGAGCTGTTCAACCTGCTGGCGGCGACCTATCAAGCCTGCTCGGCGGCCCTGTCCAAGCTCAACGAACCGGAAGCGTCGTGGATCGCCGCTGACCGCGCCATCGTCGCGGCCGAGCGTGCGGGAGATCCGCTGATGATGGCCGCTGGCGCCTTCCGGCTCGGGTTCGTCTTCCTGGGAGCGCGGCAGTTCGACCAGGCAGAGGAGAACGCCCGGACGGCAACTGAGGCGCTGTGGTTCCTTGTCGACCAGGGCAAGCCGGAAGCCATGTCCCTATGGGGTGGGCTGACGTTGCAGCGAGCCATGGCCGCGGCTCGGCTCAATCAGGCGGACGTGGCGTATGAGCACCTGGCGCGGGCTCGTGAGGTCGCTGAACGGCTCGGGAGCGGCCGCAACGACTACAACACCGAGTTCGGCCCGGCGAATGTCGTCCTGCATGAGGTCACCGTGGCGGTAGAGCTGGGAGACGCCGGCCATGCGCTTCGGGCCGGGAGCGAGGTCGATACCTCGACGTTGTCCCGTGAGCGCCGGGCAAGGCTTCAAGTCGACCTCGCGCGTGCGCACGCCCAGCGGCGGCAGGTCGATGGTGCTGTTGCGGCCTTGCTGGAGGCGGAGTCGATCACGCCGGAGCAGGTGCGGAACCATCGGGTCGTGCGTCAGGTCGTGTCCGACCTTCTCACCATGCAAGACCCGCCCTCCTCCGACCTGCGAGCACTCGCCGAGAGGGTAGGCGCGTAGAAAAAGTACGTCTTCTAGTACTCTAAGTACTAGTAGAAACTCTGAGTACCGGGTAGCGTTCGTGTTGACGCTGAAGCACTCCTGATGGAGGTGAAGGCCCAACACGAACGCTCTTCGCGTTTCAGGGGCGGAAAGGCCGCTCTTGGACGGCGAAACAGGCCACTAATGAAAGTGGCCTGAGCGGGAGACCCGCCCAGGCCGGATGCGGTTAGCACCCTAGTTGGCGCTTCGATGCTACCTCGTTCGTCCTGACGGCGTGTGCTCCCTTCGGTCCGTAACGCCTGCTCAGCAGGCGGACGAGAGGTGTACTCAGCATGCGCAACATTCCTGTCGACGTCTCCGCCCTCACCTTCGTGTGCGTCTCCGCGCCGCGTCCCAAGGTGCTCAACCAGGAGACGGGCGAGGTCAAGGTCGACCGCGACGGACACACGGTGTTCACGGTCGGCCTGTCGGCTGCCGACGCGATGGGGCGGGTGGATCTGCTCCAGGTGGCGGTGACCGGTGACCAGTCGGTGACGATCGGGGAGGTCGTCACGCCGGTCGGGCTGGTCGCCTCCCCCTGGGAGGCGGTTCTCGGCGGGGAGAAGCGGTGGGGCGTCGCCTTCCGCGCTACCCGCGTCGTCCCCGTCTCCTCGGGGTCGGCCTCGGCTTCGTCGGACGTGGCCTGAACGGGGTCGCCGTCATGACTGACTCGCTTCTGGTGCTCGGGGTCCTGGCCGCTGCGGCGGCCGGGCTCTGGGCTTGGCGCCGGTTCCACCCGGTGTCGTTCTGGTACGGCGTCGGGTTCCCGGCCCGGGCGGTGCTGGTGTACCTGACGTGGCATCACGTCGCCTCGGGCTGCAAGCTCACGCGCAACCGGCGGCGGTTCCGCCTCACCCTGGACGCTATCCCCGTGGTCGGGCCTGCCTCGCGTTCTGCGGCGACGGTGGTCGAGCACAAGCGGCGGGTGCGGCGGGTCGACGTCGAGCGCTCGCCCCGCCTCGGCGTGCTGCGGCCGACGCGGCTGGGGTGGCGGATGCGGCTGCGGCTGCACGACGGGCAAGTCCCCGCCGACTACGAGAAAGCCGCGGAGGGGATCGCGCACGCCTGGCGCGTCCACTCGGTCCGGGTGGTCGACGTGCGGCCCGGCTCGGTGACGCTGTGGGCCACGATGCGTGACCCGCTGGTCGAGGTGGTCACCGCGCCGGAAACCGGTGAGCTGCTGACCGTGCGTCCCGGGAAGCTGGAGAACGGCCGTGACTGGGTGATCGACTTTCGCGCGGTGCCGCACTGGCTCAACGTCGGCGCGACACAGTCCGGTAAGTCGAACCTGGCCAACGCCCTGCTCAAGGGCCTGGCTCCGCAACCGGTCGCTCTGGCGGGCTTCGACCTCAAGGGCGGCGTTGAGTTCACCCCTTACGCGCCTCGGCTGTCGGCGCTGGCCACGACACGCAAGGAGTCGGTGGATCTGCTGGTCGACCTGGTGGGCGAGGTCGAGAACCGCATGGCACTCTGCCGGGCGCACGGTGCGCGCAACGTGTGGACGCTGCCGGAGGACCTGCGGCCGATGCCCATCGTGGTCCTGGTGGACGAGGTCGCCGAACTGTTCCTCATGGCCGACAAGTCCGAGAAAGACGAGGTGGCCAAGACCGCTACCGCGCTCCTGCGGGTCGCTCAGCTCGGGCGGGCGTTCGCGGTCTACCTAGTCGTCTGCGGGCAACGCGTCGGCTCCGACCTCGGCCCCGGCGTCACCGCGCTACGCGCCCAACTGTCCGGGCGAGTGTGCCACCACGTCAACGACCCGGAGACGGCGAACATGGCGCTCGGCGACCTCGACCCCGCCGCCCTGGACGCCGCCCGCGCCATCCCCGCCGAGACTCCCGGCGTGTGCATCGTCGCCGGACAAGACGGCTCATGGCACCGCGCCCGGTCCGTCTACGTCCCCGAACACGAGGCCGAGCAGGCCGCGCGGGACTTCGCGCACTTGACCCCGGACTGGGAGTCCCTAGTCGGCTCCGCCCCGGTCGTCCGCCCCGCCGCGTAGACACCTCTCCTACCTCACCTTCCGGCTCGGCGTGAGCCCTGATCACGCCACGTCCCTAACCGACCCCTGTCCGAAACCGGTCCTGGAGGCTCTCGTGGCTACCCGCGTCCTCGTCGTTCGTCCTCGGCCTGTCCCCGTCCTGTCCGCCTCGGCCCCGGCATCGTCCCGGCCGTCCGCCCTCTCGTCCTCGTCGAGCCGCCAGCCGGTGCGCGTCGTGTGTGACGAGTTGCGGAGCCTGGACGTCGCGGTCTGTGGCTCCTGCACCGAGTCGTTCACCTCGTCCCGGTCCGGCGAGGTCGACACCTGGGCCGACGCGCACACCTGTGATGCCGAACTGGTCGCGCTGCTCGCCCTCGTCACTTCCCGGCGGGCGGCGTGATGCGGCGACTTGCCGGGGCGGTGGCCGACTCGGCGCCGGTGATGGTGCTGGCCGGGATCGCGGCGGCGGGGTCGTTCACCCATATCCGTGACACCGCGACCGAGCACGGTCAGCGGGGGTGGATGGCCTGGGCCATCGCGGTCTGCATCGACCTGACATGCGTGATGGCCGCCGCGGAACGCCAGCGAGACAAGGACACCGGCCGAGACACCGGACGGCTGTCGTGGCCGACCGTCGTCCTGGTCGGCGGGATCCTGCTGTCGCTGGCCGCCAACCTCGCACAGGCCGACCCGTCGGTCTGGGGCTGGATCACTGCCGGGACTCCGGCGGGCGCGTTCCTGGTCGCGGTGTCGATGCTGGAGCGCCGAAAGGCTGGCACCCGCGCGGTGGCGCACACCTCACCCGTCCCTGAGTCCTTCGGCCGTCCCGATCCTGCCCCGGTCGTCTCGTCCGCGTCCGCGTCCGGCTCGTCCTCGGCGTCGTCTCCGTGGGTGGTGTGGGAGGACGAACGCCCCACCGTCCCCGCTGCCCAGGACGAACCCCGCAACGGTGACCGCGACGAGCAGGACGGCCAGACCTCCATCCCTGTCCCGGCCCCGGCCCTGGTCCCGGCCGCCGAGGAATCCGCGGTGCCCTCGTCTGCTCCCGCTCCGGCGGCTCCGCTGGTCGAGTTCGCGCGCCGGGTCGCCTCCGAGCACGAGAGCCGCCACGGGCGGCCGATCACTCGTGACGCGCTGCGCGCCCGGCTCGGCGTCTCCAACCAGCTCGCCTCAGACCTGCTCCGCCAGCTCCGCACCGACCAGCCCCACGCAACCGCGTCCGTCTCTTAACCCGCCTGGAGGAACTCGCCATGACCGCCCACACCAACCCGACCGGTCACACGTCCCTGCTGGTGCCCGGTGACCTGTTTGCCCGCCATCAGACCATCGCCGGCCTGCGCGCCCTGGCCGACTTCCTGGAGGCCAATCCCGCTGTCCCGGTCAATGAGTACGGCAGGGAGTACAACGTCTACGCCCGCGCCGAGGACGAGGCCGTTGCGGTCGCCATGGTCGACCAGGTCGCGGCGCTGCTCGGCGCCGAAGTCATCGACAAGCGCGCCGACGGGGGCCACTACAGCGCCGAAAGGACCTTCGGCCGCATCACCTACGGCATCGTCCACGTCCCCCAGCGGCGCCAGGACGAATACGAGGCCTACACCAGCTACCACCACAACATCCGCCTCGACCCCGAACAGGACGGCGACGAGGGACGGGCGGCCTGATGACCGCCGACCCGTACCCGGCGCCCTTCCGCGCGCTCGCCCTGCTCGCCAGGTTGGTCGTGGGCTGGGTGTGCGGGACCTGTGGCGGGGGCGGGGTCGCCTCCGACGGGTCCACCTGTTCCGACTGCAACGGCCACGGCCACACCTGACAGGAGCCCGCCCGATGTTCCTGCGCCGCTGCGCCTTCGCCTGCTTCTGGCTGGTCCTGGGCCTGTTCGCCCTCCGGCATCCCGGATCCGCCGCGCAAGCCGTCCGCGCTCTCTTCGAGGGCCTGGCCCTGCTCGCCGACGCGCTCTCACTGCTGGTGTCGGCCTTGTAGTCCCCGGCGTGGCCGCCGTCGCCGGCAAGCAAGTGCGGCCACGCCGGGCCCATCACCCGC
Organism: Actinomadura sp. NPDC000929; assembly: GCF_040492065.1. Classification (NCBI taxonomy): domain Bacteria; kingdom Bacillati; phylum Actinomycetota; class Actinomycetes; order Streptosporangiales; family Thermomonosporaceae; genus Actinomadura; species Actinomadura sp. NPDC000929. Next base: position 78,812 of record NZ_JBEUPA010000005.1, read on the forward strand.
CCATCCCACAGACAGGCAGGAGACCCGTTCATCGTGCCCGATCCCGCCCCCGCTCCGCACATCACCGGGGTGGCCGCGCGTGACATGGCCGCTCGGTACAACCGCGCCGACTTCCGCGCCTGGGCCCGCCGCGCACACACCACCGGAGGATGCGCCCAACCCATCCACCTCCGCGGCCGCGTCACCCACCTCGACCCCCAAACCGGCGAGATCCTCCGCCACTACTCCACCGCCCAAGAACCCGGCGGGACACTCCGGGTGGCGTGCAAAACCCGGCGGGCCTCACGGTGCCAGGCCTGCGCTGAGACCTACCGCGCCGACACCTACCAACTCGTCCGCGCGGGCCTGGTCGGCGGCAAGGGCGTACCGGACACCGTGAGCACTCATCCGGCGGCGTTCGTCACGCTCACCGCGCCCTCGTTCGGACCCGTCCACTCCCGCCGCACCGGCAAGGCCGGCGGCGTGGTCGCCTGCCGTCCCCGGCGTGATGGCGGGACGTGTCCACATGGGCGGCCCGTCTCCTGCACCGTCCGGCACAGCGAGGGAGACCCGCGGCTCGGGCAACCGATCTGCCCCGACTGCTTCGACTACGCGGGCGCGGTGCTCTGGAACGCGCACGCGCCTGAGCTGTGGCGCCGGTTCGCTCTGGCCTTCCGGCGCTACGTCGCACGGTCGGCGGGCCTGCGGGTGTCCGACCTGCGTGACGTGCTCACGGTTTCGTTCGCCAAGGTCGCCGAATATCAGCGGCGCGGTCTGGTCCACTTCCACGCCGTCATCCGCCTCGATGGACCCGGCGGCCCCGACGCGCAACCGCCCGCCTGGGCAACCCTCGACCTCCTCAAAGCGGCCGTCGACCACGCGGCCGGGGCCGTGACGGTGTCGAGTCCAGCGGCCGGGGACGTCCCGGCCCTGACGCACGCGTGGGGCTCACAGGTCGACGTCCGACCGATCACCACCACAGGGGAACTCACCGATACAGCGGTGGCGGGCTACATCGCCAAATACGCCACCAAAGCCGCCGAATGCGTCGGCACCCTCGACCGCCGCATCCGGCCGACTGACGACCTGGCCGACCTGCCTGTAGGCGGCCACGCCCGGCGACTCATCGCCGAATGCCTCCGACTGGGCGCCGTCGAAGAGTTCGCGGGGCTGCGGCTGACCGAGTGGGCCCACATGCTCGGCTTCCGCGGCCACTTCTCCACCAAATCCCGCCGCTACTCCACCACCCTCAGCGCACTCCGCGCCGCCCGCATCCAGCACAACCAACACCAACACGACGACATCACCACCGGACGCCTCCCCTTCGACGACGACCAGGTCCTCGTCGTCGCCCACTGGCGCTACCTCGGCCAAGGCATGACACCCGGCGAAGCACTCCTCACCGCCGCACTCACCGGCAAACCTCTGCCTGTCCTCGACCTGTCCGGCATCACCCAAGGGAGCACACGTTGACCGACCTGGTTCTCACCGTCGACGAAGCGGCCGAACGGCTCCGCGTGAGCCGCTGGACGCTCTACAACCTCATCCGCTCCAACCAGCTCCGCACCGTCAAGATCGGCCGCCGCCGACTCGTCCCCGTCAACTCCCTCGTCGAGTACCTCGACCAGCTCACGGAAGAGGCTGCCTGATGCCGAGAACCGCAATCGCCACGCCGGATGAGCCGAACGACGGTAAGAAGCACAAGGGCGCCCGGCGCAGTCGAGCCAATGGGGAAGGCTCGATCTACCCCTATCGGAACGGCTATGCGGCCTACGCCTGGGTGACCACTCCCTCCGGGGAGCGCAAACGCAAGTACGTCTATGGCAAGACGCGCGACATCGTCCACGACAAGTACGTCAAGCTCCTCAGCGCGGCGGCTCAGCGTCCGATCGCCACCACAGTGCCGACCGTTGAGAAGTACCTGGCGTCCTGGCTCCGGGACGTGGTCGAGCCCAACCGGGAGCCCAACACCTATTCGAACTACGAGCTGATGTGCCGTCTCCACATCGTTCCTGGCCTTGGTAAGAAGCGGCTGGATCGGCTCACGGTGCGGGACGTCCAGAACTGGCTGAACAAGCTTCCGGGCTCCTGCCAGTGCTGTGCGCAGGGCAAGGACGCCAAACGGCCTGCTGACCACCCTGACCCGAGCAAGCGGCGGCGGTGCTGCGCGGTCGGGAAGTGCTGCCAGAGTTTCCCGAGTCGCCGGACCATTACGTCGGCTCGCAACACGCTGCGGAACGCGCTCAATCACGCCATGACGGAGGAGATCCTCGCGCGGAACGTGGCGAGTCTGGCCAAGGTGCCGGCGGCCCGGAAGCGCGCTCGCAAGTCGTCCACCTGGACGGTAGAGGAGGCGCGCCGGTTCCTGGAGCACACGCGCGAGAGCAATGACCCGCTGTATGCCGCGTGGGTCCTGATCCTGCTCATGGGCATGCGCAAGGGCGAGGTGTTCGGCCTGCGCTGGGCTGATGTCGACTTCACGGAGGAGGAACTCAGCATCGGCTGGCAGCTACAGCGTGTCGGCTCGCGACTGATCCACAAGGAGCGGACCAAGACCGACGGCTCTACCGACGTCCTCCCCCTGCCCTCCCTCTGCACCACCGCGTTGCAGCTCCGCCAGGCTCAGCAACAAGCGGAGCGTGAAGCGTGCGACGACTGGCACGAAAGCGACCTCGTCTTCACGACCAGGACGGGGCGACCGGTCGAGCCGCGCAACGTCAACCGCGCCTTCGAGTCGCGGTGTGCCGCTGCCGGGGTCAAGGTCATCCGGGTGCACGACACCCGGCACACGTGCGGCAAGCTGCTGGCGGCGCTGGACGTCCATCCGCGGGTGGCGATGCAGATCCTCCGGCACAGCAAGATCAGCCTCACGATGGAGATCTACACCGAGGTCCCCACCGAGCAGACCAGGGCGGCGCTCAAGCGGCTCGGCGACCACCTTCGGCAGGATGGCGGCGGCAGCGGGGAGGCGTCCGCGTAGCTGTACTTCGCTGCTGTACCTGTTAGCAAAAGCCCCCTTCCAAGGGCCGGAAGGGGGCTTTGAGCTGGGAGCCGGCGAGGGGACTTGAACCCCTAACCTTCTGTTTACAAGACAGATGCTCTGCCAATTGAGCTACGCCGGCGGGCTCGTCCCGCATCGTAGTCGACTTGGGGGCTCGGGGGGATCCGGGGAGGTTTTCTGGGGTGGGTGTCGATCTGCGGGGGGACTCGTTCGTGTAGGGGGCGGGGCGCCGGGTGCGCACGGGCGGGCGTCGCGGGGAAGGAGTGGGGGCAGGGGTGCTGGTGGTCGTGGAGGAGGAGAGATGAAGTCCTACGTGCTCAACATCATCCAGCCGGTGGGGGAGGTGCCGCCGCCGGAGGTGCTGGAGCCGATCATGGCGCGGCTCGCCGAGGTTCGGCGGGATCTGGAGCGGCAGGAGTGCTGGGTGTTCGGGCGGGGGCTGGACCAGCCGGAGGCGAGCACCGTGGTGTGCATGCGGGGGGACGAGGTGATCGCGACGGACGGGCCGTGGACGGAGGGCAAGGAGCACGTCGGGGGCCTCGCCATCGTCAGGGTGAAGGACCTGGACGCGGCGCTGAAGGTGGCGGCCAGGTTCACGCAGGTGACCGGGTTGCCGATCGAGGTGCGGCCGTTCCTCGGCGAGGGGTGATCGAGCGGGTCTTCCGGGAGGAGCACGGGCGCGCGGTGGCCGTGCTGGTCCGGGTGTTCGGCGATGTGGACGTCGCCGAGGAGGCCGTCCAGGAGGCGTTCGCCGAGGCGGTGCGCCGGTGGCCGGTGGAGGGGGTCCCGGCGAGCCCGGCGGGGTGGATCATCACGACGGCGCGGAACAAGGCGATCGACCGGCTGCGGCGGGAGGCCGCGCGGGCCGGGAAGTACGCGCAGGCCGTGCTGCTCAACGCGGCGGAGCCCGTCGAGGCGCCGGTGGTGGAGGACGATCGGCTGCGGCTCATCTTCACGTGCTGCCATCCGGCGCTGAGGATGGAGGCGCGGGTCGCCCTGACGCTCCGGTTGCTGGGCGGGCTGTCGACGGCGGAGATCGCGCGGGCCTTCATGGTGCCGGAGAAGACGATGGCGCAGCGGCTGGTGCGGGCGAAGGCGAAGATCCGGGAGGCCGAGATCCCGTACCGGGTGCCGGAGGAGGGGGAGCTGCCCGGACGGCTCTCCGGCGTGCTGGCGGTCGTCTACCTGGTGTTCAACCAGGGGTACGGCGGTCGGGAGGAGTTGGCGGCCGAGGCGGTTCGGCTGGGGCGGGTGCTGCGGGAGCTGATGCCGGACGAGCCCGAGGTGCTGGGGTTGCTGGCGTTGATGCTGCTCGTCGAGTCCCGCAGGGGCGCCCGGCGGAGGGACGGGGAGCTGGTGCTGCTGTCCGAGCAGGACCGCGGGCTCTGGGACCGCGGGCTCGTCGAGGAGGGGCAGGAGCTGGTGCGGCGGTGCCTCCGGATCGGGCGGCCCGGGCCGTACCAGATCCAGGCGGCGATCAACGCGGTGCACGGGGACGCGGCGAGGGCGGAGGACACTCGGTGGGATCAGGTTCTCCAGCTGTACGACCAGTTGATGGTCGTGGCGCCGAGTCCCGTGGTGGCGCTCAACCGGGCCGTGGCGGTCGGTGAGGTGGAGGGGGCCGGGGCCGCGTTGGAGCTGGTCGAGCGGCTGGAGTTGGGCCGGTACTACCTGTTCCATGCGGTGCGTGCTGATCTGCTGCGGCGGCTCGGGCGGGACGGGGAGGCGGCCGAGGCGTATGGCGAGGCCATGCGGCGTACGGAGGACGAGGCCGAGCGGGCGTTCCTCAGGAGGCGGCGGGCCGCGGTCGCCGGTTGAAGGTCTGGCCGGCGACGAGGGCGCCGAGGGCGACGGTGAAGCCGACGACCTGCCACGGGGTGAGGGTCTGGCCGAGGATCAGCAGGCCCGCCAGGGTGGCGACCATCGGGTTGGTGAGGCCGAGGAGCGAGACGGACGTCGGGGGCAGGCGGTCGATGCCGCGGAACCACAGCGCGTAGGCGATCGCGGTGCCGACGATGCCGAGGTAGGTGAAGCCCAGGAGGTTCTCGCCGGTCAGCGAGGACGGGGCGCCTTCGAGCGCCAGGGTGAGCGGCAGGAGGACGAGGCCGCCGACGGTGAGCTGCCAGCCGGTCATGACCAGGGGCGACTCGGGGCGTCCCCACTTCTTGGCCAGGACGATCGCGGTGGCCATGAGGGACGTCGCGGTGAGCATGGCGGCGATGCCGAGGGGGTCGAGCCAGGCGTCGGCGCCGAGGGTCAGCAGCGCGACGCCGCCGGTGCCGGCGAGGGCCGAGTACAGGACGGCGCGGGCCGGGGCGATCCGCAGGACGCCGAGCGACAGCAGCGCCACGACCAGGGGCTGGACGGAGCCGATCGTCGCGGCGACGCCGCCGGGGAGGCGGTAGGCCGCGAAGAAGATCAGCGGGAAGAAGGCGCCGAAGTTCAGCAGGCCGAGGACGATCGACTTCCACCACCACTCGCCGCGCGGCAGGCGGCGGGTGGCGGCGAGCAGCACCAGTCCGGCGGGCAGGGCGCGCATCGTCGCGGCGAGCAGGGGGCGGCCGTCGGGCAGCAGCGTGGTGGTGACCACGTAGGTGGTGCCCCAGCTCGCCGGGGCGAGGGCGGAGAGGACGAGGTCGGAGGCGTAGCGGGTGCGCAGGGCCGGGGCCGGGAGGGCTGTCGTCTGATTCACTTCAACGTCAATTATCTGAACGTTGAGATTATTTCCGATCTCAGGCGCGAAGGCGGCTGATCTCGTACAGCGCGATGCCCGCGGCGACTCCGGCGTTGAGCGACTCGGCCCTGCCCGGCATCGGGATCGTGACGAGCATGTCGCAGGTGTCGGCGACGAGCCGTCCGAGGCCCTTGCCCTCCGAGCCCACGACCAGCACGAACGGCCCGGACGCGAGTTCCAGGTCGGCGACGGTCACGCCGCCGGCGGCGTCCAGCCCGGCGACGAAGCAGCCGGCCTTCTGGTAGGCCTTGAGCTGGCGGGAGAGGTTCGTGGCCTGCGCGACCGGGATGTTCGCGAGGGTCCCCGCGGACGACTTCCAGGCGCCGGCGGTGACGCCCGCCGCGCGCCGCTCGGGGACGACCACGCCGGTCGCGCCGAACGCGGACGCGGAGCGGACGATCGCGCCGAGGTTGCGGGGGTCGGTGATGCCGTCCACCGCGACGATCAGCGGGGCGGTGCCCTTGAGCAGGTCGTCCGGGTGGGCGTAGCGGTAGGGCTTGACCTGCAGCGCGATGCCCTGGTGGACGGCGCCGTCGGTCAGCCGGTCGAGCTCGTTCTTGCCCGTCTCCAGCAGCGGGATGCGGCGGTCGGCGGCGATCTGGGTCGCCTCGCGCACCCGCTCGTCGGTGCCGGACGTGACGTACAGGGCCGTGCCGGGGACGCCCGCGCGCAGCGCCTCGACGACCGGGTTGCGGCCCGTGACCAGCTCGGGGACCTCGCCGGTCGCGCGCCGCGCGCCCGCGGGACGTCCCGCCGGGCGGTTCTCCGAGGAGGCCTGGCCGCGGCCGCCCGGCCCCAGCGTCGGCGTGCCGGTGCGCTTGGAGTTCTTGACGGCGCGGGCCTTCTGGCGCTTGCCGTGCCAGTGCCGGTCCTCGGCCTTGGGGGTGGGTCCCTTGCGCTTGGCCATTGTCGGTTACGCCCCTCGCGACGATTGCGTGCTCGCCCCTGCCGGGCGGCTCAAGATCTCAGCGGACGGCGACGAACCCCCGCGAACGTTCGATTTTATCCGCAGCGCGGGGTGCGCGATGCACGTCAGCCGCGCTTCAGTTCCCAGCGGGGGCCCTGCGGGGTGTCCTCGACGAGGACGCCGGCCGCCGACAGGCTGTCGCGGATGGCGTCGGCCGCCGCGTAGTCCTTGCGGGCGCGGGCCGCCTGCCGCTGCTCCAGCGCCACCTTGACCAGGGCGTCGACGACGGGGTGCAGGTCGTCCTCCCCCGAGGCCGCCCACTGCGGCGAGAGGGGGTCGATGCCGAGGACGCCGGCCATCGCCCGGACGGACGCCAGGTGGCCGTGCACCGCGTCGAGGTCGCCGGACGCCAGGGCGCTGTTGCCCTCCCGGACGGTCTCGTGCAGCACCGCCAGCGCCTGCGGGACGCCGAGGTCGTCGTCCATGGCGGAGGCGAACGCGGACGGGACGGAGGACGGCGTGCCGGCCCCCACCTGCTCGGACGCCCGCGTCACGAAGCCCTCGATCCGCTGGTAGGCGGAGACGGCCTCGGCCAGGGAGGCGTCGGTGTAGTCCATCAGCGAGCGGTAGTGCGCCGAGGCGAGGTAGTAGCGCACCTCGGCGGGGCGGGCCTTGCCCAGCAGGTCGGGCAGCAGCACCACGTTGCCGACCGACTTGCTCATCTTCTCGCCGTCGACGGTGAGCAGGCCGTTGTGCAGCCAGTAGCGCGCGAAGCCGTCGCCCGCGGCGCGGGACTGCGCGATCTCGTTCTCGTGGTGGGGGAAGATCAGGTCGACGCCGCCGCCGTGGATGTCGAACGTCGGGCCGAGGTACCGGGTCGCCATCGCCGAGCACTCCAGGTGCCAGCCGGGGCGCCCGTCGCCCCAGGGCGTCTCCCAGGACGGCTCCCCCGGCTTGGCGCCCTTCCAGAGGGCGAAGTCGCGCGGGTCGCGCTTGAGCTCCTCGTTGGGGGTGTCGCCGGCGGAGCGCATGTTCTCCAGCCGCTGGTTCGACAGCGCGCCGTACTCGTCGGCCCAGGACTCGACGTCGAAGTACACGTCGCCGCCCGCGGCGTACGCGTGGCCGTTCGCGATCAGCCGGCGCATCAGGACGATCATCTCCGGGACGTGCCCGGTGGCGCGCGGCTCGATCGTCGGGGGCAGGCAGCCGAGCAGGTCGTAGCCCTGGGTGAAGGTGCGCTGGTTGCCCTCGGCGACCGCGAACCACGGCACGCCCCGCTCGGCCGCCACCGCGATGATCTTGTCGTCGACGTCGGTGACGTTGCGCGCGAACGTCACCTCGTAGCCGGACGCGCGGAGCCAGCGCAGCAGGACGTCGTAGATGACGCCCGAGCGCAGGTGCCCGATGTGGGGGGCCGCCTGCGGGGTCGCACCGCACACGTACATCCCCACGCGGCCCTCTTCCAGGGGCTCGAACGTGCGGACGCTACGGGTACCGGTGTCGTAAAAGCGCAGGCTCACGGGTTCAGGTTATTGGATCGGCGTCCGGCTCCGTGGCGCATCGCACAGGCCGGAACACGCCATCGCGTCGCGGAGGTCATTCCACCGGGAACGTCTCCGCCAGCCGGGCGGCGAACGCGGCGGCGTGCGGACCGAAGCCGCCGTGGTCGCCGGGGTAGGTCTCGGCGGACGTCCCGAGCCGGCCCGCCAGCTCCAGCGCGGCCCGGTGCGGCGGCTCGCCCGCGGACTCCTCCCCGGCCGCCGGGACGATCCGGACGGACGACGCGCGCAGCGCCTCCACATCGAGCTCGTACCGCCCGAAGCCCGGCACCTCGTACCCGACGAAGAAGTCGGTGTTCCTCTCGAAGCGGGCGAACATCTCCAGCATCTCCGGGCTCGGCGGCTCCTGCTCCCCGGCCGGTCCTTCCTCGGCGGAGCCGTCCTCCTCGCCGCCGCCCATGCCCAGCGCGGCGCCGAACGTCCCCATCGCGGGGCCGGCGCCGCCGTCGCGGTAGGCGCGCTCCACGTCCGCCATGACGGTCTCCCAGTGGTCCGCGTCCGGCAGCAGGGTCAGCAGCGGCGGCTCGTGGGCGACCAGGGCGCGCACCTGCTCGGGATGCCGCGCGGCCAGCTCCAGCCCGATCTGGGCGCCCGAGCTGTTGCCGAACACGAAGGCCGGGCCGTCCGCGACCTCGGCGAGCAGGCGGGACGCGTCGTCCGCGTGCGTCTCGACGCGCTGCCGCTCCGGCGGCCCGTCGAGCGGGCTGCGCGAGTTGCCGCGCCGGTCGTACGTCACGACCGTGTACCGGCCGGCGAGCAGATCGGCGAGGCCGGCGTAGCCCGCCGCGTCGTAGATCCCGCCGCAGATCAGCAGCAGGACGGGCCCGGATCCGCGCACCTCGTAGTGGAGGGTCGCGCCGGGGACGTCAAGCGTTCCCATCGGTGTCTCCTTCGTCGAGCCGGGCGGCGCGGGATTCGAGGTAGCGCCGCTCCGGCAGGCTCGTCGTGCCGCGGGCGGCGTCCCGGTACGCCTCCCGCGCGGCCGGCGCGTCGCCGGCCTTCTCCAGCAGGTGGGCCCGGACGGCCGCCAGCCGGTGGTGGCCCTCCATCCGGGTGTCGCCGTCCAGCGTGCGCAGCAGGTCCAGGCCGGCGGACGGCCCGTCCACCATGGCCAGCGCGACGGCCTCGTTCAGCGTGACCATCGGGTTGGGCGACAGATGGGCCAGCAGCCGGTACAGCGCGAGGATCTGCGGCCAGTCGGTGTCCTGCGGCCGTGCCGCCTCGGCGTGGACGGCGGCGATCGCGGCCTGCACCTGGTACGGGCCGGGCGGCGACCAGGTGAGCGCCTCGGTGATCAGCTCGGTCCCCTCCCGGATCTCCTCGGCGTCCCAGAGCGTGCGGTCCTGCTCGGTGAGCGGGACGAGCAGCCCGCCGTCGGCGGAGCGGGCCGCGCGGCGCGCGTCGGTGAGCAGCATCAGCGCGAGCAGCCCGGCCGCCTCGCCGTCGCCGGGCAGCAGCCGGTGCAGCGCCCGGGCGAGCCTGATCGCCTCGGCGGTGAGGTCCGCGCGCCGCAGGTCGGGCCCGCTGGACGCGGTGTACCCCTCGTTGAAGACGAGGTACAGCACGTGCAGCACGGCCCGCAGCCGCTCGTCGCGCTCGTCCGGCGGCGGGGGCCCGAACCGCGCCCCCGCCGCCTTGATCTTCTGCTTGGCGCGGCTGACCCGCTGCGCCATCGTCGCCTCCGGGACGAGGAAGGCGCGGGCGATCTGCGCCGTCGTCAGGCCGCCGACGGCCCGCAGCGTCAGCGCGACCTGCGAGGACGGCGACAGCGCCGGATGGCAGCACAGGAACAGCAGGGTCAGCGTGTCGTCGCGGTCGGCCGCACGGTACTCATCGGGGCCGGGCTCGGCGGGCTCCTCCGCGGCCACGGCCGCCTCGCGGTCGCGGCGGGCCCGCTCGCTGCGCCACTGGTCGGTGAGCCGCCGGGTCGCGACGGTCAGCAGCCAGCCGCGCGCGTTCTCCGGAACGCCCTCCCCCGGCCACTGGACGGCGGCGGCGAGAAGCGCCTCCTGCACGGCGTCCTCGCACGCGTCGAAGGCGCCGTGCCGCCGCACGAGCGTGCCGAGCACCTGCGGCGCGAGGTCGCGCAGCAGGTCCTCGACGGCCGGGGGCGTCCTCACATCTCCGCCCCGGACTCGTGCATGAGCGCCCTGACCTCCATGTAGCCGCCGTACCGGACGTCGGGCCAGCGGGAGGCGATCTCCACGGCCCGCTCCTCGGTCTCGCAGTCCACGGCGATGTAGCCGGCGAAGTGCTCCTTGGCCTCCAGGAACGGGCCGTCCGTCACGGCCGGCTGCCCGTCCCTGCCGACCACGGTCTTGGTCAGGGACGGGTCGGCCAGCGCCGCCCCGCCGACCAGCTCGCCCGACTCCGACAGCTCCTTCATGATCGCGTCGACCTCGCCGAACAGCGCGGTCCGCTCCTGCTCCGTCAGGTCCTCCAGGAAGCCGGGACGGTTGTAGATCATCAGCATGTACTTCACGGTCGTCTCCTCGTGGTCGGGCGGCCCCGTCTCCGGGCCCGTCAGAGAAGGATCGGAGCGGCCGGCGCGTTCTCGACACCCCCGCCGAGAAAATCTTCAGAAATCTTCGATCAGGTCCCTGACCTGGTGGCACAGGACGCTGAACGCCAGCGCGTCCGGCATCCGGGAGGCGACCGTCGCCAGATCGGCCCGGCCCGGACCGGCGTGGACCGTCACCATCCCGCTCCCGATCACCACGTCCTGGACGGCGCTCCAGGGCAGCCGCTCGCCGTCCTTCCCGACACCGTCCAGGTCCACGGTGAACGGACCGATCCGCACGGACTCCCCCGCCTTCACCGCCGCCAGGTGGCGCGGGACGATCCGGGCGGTCACCTCCCGGGCGACGGCCACGCCGAGCGTCCGGACGTCGGGGATGTCGTCGCCGAGCCGCAGCACGCTCCCGTCGTCCGCGACGACCGTGAAGCACCACCGGACGCGCCCGCCGGGCCCGCCCGGCACCCCGGCGACCGTCACCGAGACGAGCTCGTCCCACGTGCGGGCGCCGCCGCCCGGCCCGGTGACCTCCAGGCCGCCGGTGTGGAGGACGGCGACGCGGGCCCGGACGCGGGGACGGTCGCGTCCCGCGATCCACCCGGCGGCGGCGGCGTACCCCATCGACAGGAGCAGCGCCGGGACGCCCACCCACCACACGTGGTCGTGCAGGTACACGACGGCCGCGGGGACGAGCGCGGCGGCGGCCAGGCACAGCAGCGCCAGCCACGCCCAGGTGCGGCGGGCCGCCGCCCGTCCGTCGAAGATCCGGACCGGTTCGCCGAGCCGGTCCCGCGAGGGTGCCACGGCGGCGCTACCCGGCCGCCCGGGCCCGCGTGACCCGCACGAACCTGCCGCACGCCATCGGTGCCTCCCTCGCCTGACCTCTCCAATACCGTACGTCTCCCCACTTATAGTGCGCAGCGTCACAGTGATCACTAAGAAGTTGCGGTTCGGCGGCGTCCTGGCTGGTTAATCTCGGCGGAGGACCCCTCCCTTCCGGAACGAGAGACATGCCGACTGATCCGACCCGGCCCTCCTACACCGCCGTGCAGCGGCGGCTGCTGACCACCGTCGCCGGCCTCGTCGTCGCCGCGCTGGCGGGCGGCGCCTTCGCGCTGACCTACGACGTGCTGCGCGAGCTCGCCGTCGCGGGCGGGGTGGGCCGCCGCTGGGCGCCGCTGTACCCGGCGATGGCCGACACCCTCACCGCCGTGACGATCCTGTCCCTCGTGGTCACCCGCAACGCCCGCTGGTGGACGCGGCTGCCGCGCTGGACGCTGCTGGTCCTGCTCCTCGCCGGGGGCGCCGCGGCGTCCGTCCAGCGCTCGGTCCGGGGGTTCGGCCCGCTGCCGGACGACGCGGTGCGGACGGGCGTGGCCGTGGCGCCGCACGCGATGCTCGTGATCGCCGTCTGGCTGTGGCTGACGATGGTCAAGCAGATCCGGGTGGCCAGGCCCGCCGCCGGGGAGGAGGCGCCGCCCGAGGCGCAGCGCGGCCACGTCAAGGTCCTCGGGCCCGCGGCGCCGCCGCTCGCGCTGGAGGCGCCTCCCGCGCACGAGGCCGGGCCGGAGCGCGTGCCCGAGCCGGAGCGCGAGCCGATCCTGCCGTTCAGGGACGAGCCCGAGTGGCCCGTCGCCGACAGGCCCGAGCCCCTCCCGGAGAACCCCGGGCCCCTCGCCGAGGAGCCCGCGGCGGAGGAGCACGACCCCTTCGCCTTCACCTTCGAGGAGAGCCTGTCGTCGGAGCCGGCGCCGCCGCTCGACCCGCTGCCGCAGCCGCGCCGGCCGCTGGACGCGGTGCCCGACCGGCTGCCGACGGACGTCGAGCTCGTCCGGGGCCGCGACCGCGCCGCCGAGGAGCCCCCGCCCGCCGCGACGACCCGCCCCGACATCGTGGTGCCCCCGCCCTACGACACCGGCGAGGACGAGGACGACGGCCCGCCCGCCGACCGCGCCGAGGACCCCGACGCCGGAGACCCCGGCACGGAAGCCCTCAAGACGGGCGATCGTCCGGGGGAGGACGACGCGAACCCGCCGCCGTCCAGCAACTTCCGCAGCGGGCCCGTCCCTCCCGCCGAATAGGGAGCGGGCCCCGGCATGGCAACCGCGGCCTTTGCCCTGATCTGAAAAGCCGCCTTTCCTCCCACCTCGGCTGATCTACCCGCACCGGGTGAAAGGGAGGAGGCGGGGGAAGGTATGCCTCCATGACGACCGTTTCATGGGTCGAGGGCAGCCAGGACGGCGGCTTCGGTATCGAGAACCTGCCGTACGGGATCTTCTCGCGCCCGGGAGAACTGCCGCGCGTCGGCGTGGCCATCGGCGACCGCGTCCTCGACCTGGCCGAGATGTCGGCCGCGGGCCTGGTGGAGGACCGGCGGTACTTCGCCTCCGGGTCGCTGAACGCCTTCATGGTCGCGGGACGCGCCGCCTGGCGGGCGAACCGGGAGCGGGTGACGGAGCTGCTCACCGACGAGGCGTACCGCGAGCGCGTCGAGCCGCACCTGATCCCGGTCGCGGACGTGGAGCTGCAGAAGCCGTTCGAGGTCGCCGACTACGTCGACTTCTACTCCTCGGAGCACCACGCGACGAACGCGGGACGGATCCTGCGGCCCCAGGGCGAGCCGCTGCCGCCGAACTGGAAGCACATGCCGGTCGCCTACCACGGCCGCTCCGGGACCGTGTACCCGGCGGGGACGCCGATCATCCGGCCGTCGGGGCAGCGGCGGGCGAAGGACGACCCGGCGCCGTCCTACGGCCCGTCGCGGCGCCTGGACTTCGAGGCGGAGGTCGGCTTCGTCGTGGGCGTCCCCTCCCCCGCCGGGCGCGGGGTCCCGGCCTCCGCGTTCCGCGACCACGTGTTCGGGTTCGTGCTGGTGAACGACTGGAGCGCGCGCGACCTGCAGATGTGGGAGTCGCAGCCGCTCGGCCCGTTCCTCGGCAAGTCGTTCGCGACGTCGGTCTCGTCGTGGGTGGTGCCGGTCGCGGCCTTGGAGCCCGCGCGCGTCCCGCCGCCCGTCCAGGACCCGGCGCCGCTGCCCTACCTGCGCTGCGACGAGCCCTGGGGCCTGGACCTGCACCTGGAGGTCCTGATCAACGGGCGGGTGGCGGCGCGGCCGAGGTTCGCGTCGATGTACTGGACGCCGCCGCAGCAGCTCGCGCACGCGACGGTGAACGGCGCCCCGCTCCGCACCGGCGACCTGTTCGCGTCCGGCACGGTCTCGGGACCCGAGCGCGAGGAGCGCGGCTGCCTTCTGGAGCTCAGCTGGAACGGCCAGGAGCCCCTGCTGCTGGACGACGGCACGGAGCGCACGTTCCTGGAGGACGGCGACACCGTGACCATCCGCGCCCAGGCGCCGGGAGCCGCCGGTTCCCGCATCGCCTTCGGCGAGGTGACGGGCACCGTCCACCCGGCTCCGTCGTAGCGGCGCCCGTCAGGCGGGCGGGAGCACGAGGGCGTTGGCGATGGCAGCGAGGCCCTCGCCCCGCCCCGTCAGGCCCAGGCCGTCGGTGGTGGTGGCGGAGACGGTGACCGGCGCGCCGGACAGCGCCTCGCTGAGGGTCTTCTCCGCCTCGGCGCGCCGTTTGCCGATCTTGGGGCGGTTGCCGATGACCTGGACGGCGACGTTGCCGATCGTGTGACCGGCCTCGTCGACGAGGCGGGCGACCTCGCGCAGCAGGGCGACGCCGGACGCGCCGGACCAGCGCGGGTCGGACGTGCCGAAGACGGCGCCGAGATCACCGAGACCGCAGGCCGAGAGGAGCGCGTCGCAGGCGGCGTGCGCGGCGACGTCGCCGTCGGAGTGCCCGGCGAGGCCGTGGCCCTCGCCCGGCCATTCGAGCCCCGCGACCCACAGGGGCCGGGGCTCGGACGCGAACGGGTGGACGTCGGTGCCGACGCCCACCCGAGGGAGCCTTGAGTTCAACGCGGCCGGCCTCTCAGCTGGCCAGGACCTCGTCGAGCAGAGCCTCTGCCTTGTCCTCGTTGGTCTTCTCGGCGAGCGCGAGCTCGCTCACGAGGATCTGGCGCGCCTTGGCGAGCATCCGCTTCTCACCCGCGGACAGCCCACGCTCCTTGTCGCGCCGCCAGAGGTCGCGGACGACCTCCGCGACCTTGTTGACATCGCCGGAGGCGAGCTTCTCAAGATTCGCCTTGTACCGGCGCGACCAGTTGGTGGGCTCCTCGGTGTAGGGTGCGCGAAGCACCTCGAACACCTTCTCCAGCCCGTCCTGGCCGACGACGTCCCGGACGCCCACGTCCTCGACGTTCTCGACCGGGACCCGTACCGTCAGGTCACCCTTGTCAACCTTCAGGACCAGGTAGGTCCTGTCCTCACCCTTGATGGTGCGAGTCTCGATGGCCTCGATCCGAGCAGCCCCATGGTGGGGGTAGACGACGGTGTCGCCGACCTGGAAAGTCATGTGACAAGTACCCCTTCCGCTAGAACCAGGGTAGCACGGAAACGAGCGTGCCCGAACCCGCCTTCCCGACAAATGCGCAGGTCAAGCCACATATTGAGGTATTGACAAACCCCTTTATTGGTGCATCGAAGACCAGTTCCCCTCGCTCAGCGTAGCCGAAAGAACACCGCGATCCCTCCCCCGCGCCCTTACCGGCAACCGGCCCCCGGATACAAGCATCATTCCGCCGACGGTGCGGACGGGTTCCATACTGGGATGTGAGCACCCTGCGCCGCGCGGGTACGAAGCGCCCGGAAGGGTCTTAATAGGACACGGGGTCGGGACGCGCGTCCCGCGGGAACACCGATCGGCGAGGGAGGTGCCGCGTGAGGCCGGACGGCGGCGACCCGGAACCCGACGACTACGGGCTTCCGCGCGTTGACGTCGTCGTGCCCGACGACGCCCGCGAGCTGGAGCGGGACGTCGCCGCCTACCACCGGGAGCGGCGCCGGAGGCGGCGCAGGGCCCGCGTGCGGCGGCTGTACCGCCCGCTGACCCGGTTCGGGGTCGCCGTCCCGATCATCGCGGGCGCGCTGCTGGTCGCGCTGCTGAGCGGCGTGCTGATGACCGCGTTCGGCCCCCGTCCCGCCCCGCGGCCGACGACCGCCCAGCTGGCCCCGCGCCCCACCGCGAGCCCCGGCAGGGTCGGCGGGCTCCTGCCCGACCGCCGGGTCGACCTCGTGACCGCCGGCCGCGTCTCCCGGCCGCTGCGCGACCTGCGCCCCGGCGTGATCGCCGTCGTCCCGCCCGGGTACCGGTGCGAGGGCCTGGTGGCGGAGCTGGCCGGCCGGACGCAGGAGTACACCCTCACCTTCTGGCTCGTCGCCGACCCGCGCCCCGCGGGCGCCCGGAAGCCCCTGTCCCTGAAAGACCTCAAGGCGTGCGCGGGCACGGCCCACAACGGGACGCCGCAGATCCTGGAGGACCGCGCCGGGGTCCTGGCCGGCGCCTACTCGCCCGCGCCCGGCACGCCCGGCCCGACGGGCACCGGCCTCACCGCCGTCTTCGTGCGGCCGGACGGCGTGGTCACCGAGGTCGTCCGGGCGCCCGCGGCCGGGCCCGGACTCACCGGGAAGATCAAGGGTCTGGGTTCCGGTTAGGTCTCCCGCCAGGGCGTGTCGGCCACCCCGGGGAGGGGTTTCCGGCAAGACCTCGCTACGCTTCCCCTGGCGTATCTCACGCCCGTCCCACAATTCTCTGAAACCACCTCTTCACCTGATATCTCGCGAGGAGACCGCCGCCGTGATCCGAAACAGCCGTCGAATGGTCGTGCTCGCCGTCGCGGGCGCCGTCGCCATCGCGCCGGTGGTCTCCGGCTGCGGCGCGGGCGAGAAGCCCCAGACCGCCGCCCCCACGCAGCTCACCGAGGGCGTCAACGTGTCGGTGCCGCTGAACAGGCCGCAGGCCCCGCAGATCGACCTGCGCGACATGTTCCTGCTGGGCCCGGAGGCGGGGCCGCCCATCCCCGCGGGCACGTCCCTGGCCCTCTACGGCGCGATCATCAACCAGGTGCAGGGCCGGCCGGACCGCCTGGTCTCCGTCAGCTCCCCGGCGTTCGGCGGCGAGGCGAAGATCGAGGGCGGCTCGCTCACGCTGCCCCCCGCCGCCGCGGACGGGACGGGCAGCTTCACCAAGCTGCTCGGCAAGCCTTCGGCGGCCCCCACCCCGCAGCAGCAGGGCGGCAAGAAGAAGACGCAGCAGCCCGGCGCCACTCCGACCGGCGGCACGCCCTCCGGCCCGGCCGCGCCGTCCGGCGGCGCCACCCCGGAGCCGACCGGCCAGGGCGCGACGCCGAACGTGTCCGAGACCCCGACCTCGCAGAACACCATGGGCCCGCAGGGCAGCGGTCCGTCGGTCTCGCCGAGCGCCGGCGGGGAGGTGCCGCTCGTGGTGCTGCCCCAGCTCAACAAGGAACTCCTCGCCGGGTCCACGGTCCCGCTGACGATGCGGTTCGAGCGCGCCGGGTCCGTCGAGTTCCAGGTGCCCGTCGTGGCGCGGCAGGACCAGTTCAGCACCTACCCGCTGCCCATGACCCCCGCCACGCCGCAGACCCCCGGCGGCCAGACCCCCGGCGGCCAGACCCCTGGCGGCCAGACGCCCGGCCAGACCCCCGGCGGAGGGGCGAACACGTCCCCGTCCCCGGGCGCTGAGCAGGGCGGCCCCGAGGCGTCCCCGTCCCCGGGCGCCGTCCAGACGCCGGCCACTGGAGAGACGCCGACCGCCGGCTGACCCGCCGAACCCGGCCCGAACCCATGAGGAACGGCCCGTCCCATCCGGGACGGGCCGTTCCTCATGTCCGTCAGGGCTCGTGGTTCATGCTGGGCCTTGTCGCTGCGTGTCAAGGCCGGACGATCATTCTTGACGGCTGCCGACGTGGGCGCCGTCATGCTCTCGGAGCATCAGTTCGAACGACAACCCAGAAAGGTGTACAGCCATGGCCGGAAGGCGGCAGAAGGTCGGGGTCGTCGCAACCCTCATGGAGCAGGTGATCGCCGGCATGGAACTGGAGGACTCTCCTCTCCTGCCGGTCATCCGGCAGGCCCAGCAGGAGGAGGTCACCCATCTGTGCCTGGTGATCAGGGGGGAGCGGGGCAAGCGGGTGTACCTGCTGACCGCGGGCCATCTGCTCAACCTGGAACTGCTCAAGGACTTCAGGTCCTTGGTGGACCTCCCTCGCTACTCCCCTGCCCGGTTCGATGAACACGGCTTGGCCGGCAAGCCGCTCGCGGCGCTCTCCAGGCGGGAGCGGACCAAGCTGCTGCGGGCCCATCCGGAACTTCAGGCGGAGGAGTTCGCGACTCTCTGCGCTACCGCCCCGATGTGCCACTTCAGTCTCGTCGAGCTTTCCCGGCTCGCCTTCGAGATGGAGCGGAACAGGACGGACGCGGAGTTCCTGAACATCAGCAGCCGTTGGTTCCCCGACGAGGAGCACGGCTACTGGAAGACATGGCAGCCCCGAGGTCTTACGCGGTCATCCGTGCGGAAGCGGCGATCCTGGCTGGAGCACAGCTTCTACGAGAGGCGCCTCAAGGGCGTCTTGGTCGAAATCTGAGCGAGGTCAACGGCGGTCTGGCTCGTCGGAAGACGCCCAAGTGCCCAGATGGCACTTCGGGACCCCAGCAGCGCGGCGGGGCCATCCCCGCCGCGCACGCTTCGCCCTCATCGATGAAAACGCAGGTCACGGCGTTCGGCTAGGGCTCGAACTTGTAGCCGAGGCCCCGGACGGTGACGATGTACCGCGGTGTGGAGGGGACTTCCTCGACCTTGGCGCGGAGGCGCTTGATGTGGACGTCCAGCGTCTTGGTGTCGCCCACGTAGTCGGCGCCCCACACGCGGTCGATGAGCTGCATCCGGGTGAGGACGCGGCCGGCGTTGCGCAGCAGCACCTCCAGCAGCTCGAACTCCTTGAGCGGGAGCTGGACGGGCTCGCCGCCCACGCTGACGACGTGGCGTTCCACGTCCATCCGGACCGGACCGGCCTCCAGCGTCGCGGGCGCCGGCTCCTCGACCTCGCCCTGGCGGCGCAGCACGGCCCGCATGCGGGCGATCAGCTCGCGGGTGGAGAACGGCTTGGTGACGTAGTCGTCGGCGCCGAGCTCCAGGCCGACGACCTTGTCGACCTCGCTGTCCTTGGCGGTCAGCATGATCACCGGGACGCTGGAGCGCGCGCGCAGCTCGCGGCACACCTCGGTGCCGGGCAGCCCGGGGAGCATCAGGTCGAGGAGCACGAGGTCGGCACCGTTGCGCTCGAAGATGTCCAGCGCGTCGGGGCCGGTGGCGGCGACGGCCACCTCGAAGCCCTCCTTGCGCAGGTTGTACGAGAGTGCGTCGCTGAAGGACTCCTCGTCCTCAACGACGAGCACGCGGGTCACGGTGTTGCCTCCCGGGCGGTGTTCTGTGGGGCTGGAAAAGCGGTGGCGCCGGCCGCCGGGCGGCGCGGCGTGTCGATCAGGGGGAGCCGGATCGTGAACGTCGACCCGTGCCCCTCCTTGCTCCACACCGTGACGTCGCCGCCGTGCTTGCTGGTGACGTGCTTGACGATGGCGAGGCCGAGGCCGGTGCCGCCGGTCTGGCGGGAGCGGGCGGGGTCGACCCGGTAGAACCGCTCGAAGATCCGCTCGATCTCGGCCTCCGGGATGCCGATGCCCTGGTCGGTCACGTTGATCTCGACGTGCGTCTCGTCGCACCGGCGGGTCGAGACGACGACCCGGGTGTGCTCGGGGCTGTAGGCGACGGCGTTGTCGACGAGGTTGCGCAGCGCGGTGACCAGCAGCTCCTGGTCGGCGCGGACGCGCAGCCCGTCCTCGCCGCCGGCCGCGAGCTGGATGTCCTTGGCGACCGCCTTGATCTGGCAGCGTTCGAGCGCCTCCGCCATCACCTCCTCAAGGGTGACCGGGGTGAGCTCGGGCAGCGGCTCGTCGCCCTGGACGCGCGACAGCGTCATCAGGTCCTGGACGAGGTTGTTCAGCCGCACCGACTCGTACTGCATCCGGCCGGCGAACCGGCGGACGGCCTCCGGGTCGTCGGCGGCGCTCTCGACCGTCTCGGCGAGCAGGGACAGCGCGCCCACGGGGGTCTTCAGCTCGTGGCTGACGTTCGCCACGAAGTCGCGGCGGATCGCCTCGGTGCGGCGCATGTCGGTGAGGTCCTCGGCGAGCACGAGGACGAGCCCGTGGGAGCCGAGCGGCGCGACGCGGACCGCGAACCAGCGCCCGTCGGCCCGCCGGCGGCCGCCGTTCGGGCCGACCTGTATCTCGGTCTCGCGGATCTCCCCGTCGCGGCGCACCAGCCGGGTCATCGCGATCACCTCGTCCACCACGACGTGGTCGCCGCTGACCAGTCCGTACGCCCGCGCCGCGGAACTGGCCCGCAGCACCCGGTCCTCGCCGTCCACCACGACGGCCGAGGACCGCAGGACGCTGAGGACCGAGGCGACGCCCGGCGGCAGGCTGCCCACCGGGTTCGTCGCTACCGCCGTCCGCTGGGCTCGCTCGCTCACCCGCACCGCCAATCCAGTCGCGAGCCCGATCGCGAGCCCGGCGAGCCCTGTCAGGCTCGCGACAATCTCGACCTCCACACCTCGGATCGTAAGCGGCGATCGGAGTAACGCTTCCCCCCTGCCCTGGTCAGCGCCTTCTCGTTACCCGAAAGTTCACCTTTCCCTCCGGATGCGTTCATGCCCGTGGGGCAAAGTGTGGCGTGGGCGAGTCCGCCCTGCCCCGCCCGCCCCCGTCCACATCGAAGGATTCTCAAGTGCGCGACGCCTACCACGAGGAACTCGACTCCCTCACCGACAGCCTGGTGGAGATGACCCGCCTCGTCCGGTCCGCGATGGCCCGCGCGGTGACCGCCCTCCTGGACGCCGACCTGCGGCTGTCGGAGGAGGTCATCAGCGGGGACGAGCACGTCAACAAGATCGACGCCGACATCGAGGCGACGGTGTTCGACCTCATGGCCCGCCAGCAGCCGGTCGCCGGCGACCTGCGGACCCTGATCACCGCGCTGCGGATGAGCGGCGACCTGGAGCGCATGGGCGACCTCGCCGTGCACATCGCCAAGACGGCCCGGCGGCGCCACCCCGAGTCGGCCGTCCCGCCCGAGCTGCAGGCGACCGTGCTGGAGATGGGGCAGATCGCCGAGCGGATGATCGCCAAGACCGGCAGCGTGATCGCGTCCCAGGACGTCGAGATGGGCCTGGAGCTGGACGCCGACGACGACCAGATGGACCGGCTGCACCGCCGCCTGTTCGACATCCTGCTGTCCCCGAAGTGGCGGCACGGCGTCGAGCCGGCCGTGGACATCACGCTCGCCGGGCGCTACTTCGAGCGCTTCGCCGACCACGCCGTGCACGTCGCGGAGAACGTCGTCTACCTGGTCACCGGCCAGCGTCCCGAGGAGATCGTCGACTCGGCCTGATCCGGTCGCGCCTGCGCGCCCGCGCGGCGGCGGGACACGAAGGGCGCGAGGGGTCTGGACGGCTTGATCAACGTTCGTTAGCTTGCGCGTCATGAGACCGATGCGGGCACTGGTGCGGGCGATGGCGTCGGCCGGGCTGTGCGGGGCGGTGGCGGCGGCGTCCCTCGGGGTGCCCGGCACCGCGTCGGCGCGGGCCACGCCGGGGGCGCACCGGCCCGCCTGGCGCCTCACTCCGACCGGCAGCGAGGCGCGGTTCCGCGGCCTGGCGGCGGTCGGCCGCGAGACCGCCTGGCTGGCGGGCGGCGGCGGGACCGTGCTGCGGACGACCGACGGCGGCCGCACGTGGCGCGATGTCGCCCCGGCCGGCGCGGAGGGCCTGGAGTTCCGTGACATCGAGGCGTTCGACGCGCGGCGGGCGGTCGTGCTGGCCATCGGCGAGGGCGACGCGTCCCGCGTCTACCGGACCTCGGACGGCGGCGTCACCTGGACGCTCGGCTTCAGGAACGACGATCCCCGGGCGTTCTACGACTGCCTCACGTTCCTCGACTCCCGGCACGGGCTGGCGGTCAGCGACCCCGTGGACGGCCGGTTCCGGATCATCGCGACCGGCGACGCGGGGCGCAGCTGGCGGGTCCTGCCGCCTGGGGGCATGCCCCCGGCGCTGGAGGGCGAGGCCGGGTTCGCCGCCAGCGGCCAGTGCCTGGTGAGCCACGGGCCGCGGGACGTGTGGCTGGCGACGGGCGGGGCGTCGCGCTCGCGCGTGTTCCATTCCGGGGACCGCGGCCTCACCTGGACCGTCGCCGACACGCCGCTGCCGTCCAGCCCGTCCCAGGGCGTGTTCGCGGTGGCGTTCCGCGACTCCCGGCACGGCGTCGCGGTCGGCGGCGACTACCGGCCCGGACAGCCGTCGCCGGCGGCCGCGGCGACGACCGCCGACGGGGGCCGCACGTGGCGTCCCGCGCGCCGCCCGCCGGCCGAGTACCGCTCGGGAAGCGTGTGGCCTGCGTATGCGGGTCCGGCGGTGTTGGCGGTGGGCCCCACGGGCAGCGACGGCAGCCTCGACGGAGGCCGCACGTGGACCCGGTTCGACACCGGGAGCTTCGACACCGTCGACTGCGCGCCCGACGGCGGCTGCTGGGCCGCGGGCGAGAAGGGCCGCGCCGCCCGCCTCTCCATCACCCGCTAGACGGGCTCTCGGCTAGACGGACTCCCCCAGGAGCGACCTGAGGAGGTCGCGCAGGGACTCCTGCTGGGCCGGGGCGAGCGCGGTCAGCGGCGAGTCGGCGTCGAGGCGTTCGAGGACGTCGGCGCGGCAGCGTTCGCCGTCCGGCGTGAGGACGATCTGCTTGGCGCGGCGGTCGGTCGGGTGGGGGCGGCGCTCGACGAGGCCCTGCCCTTCGAGGCGGTCGACCAGGAAGGTCGCGTTCGACGCCTCGCAGGCCATGCGGTGGGCGAGCTCGCGGGCCGTGATCGGCTCGGACAGCTCGCGGAGCGCGACGACCTGGGCCGCGGTCATGCCCACCTCGTCGGCGACCCGCCGGGCGTGGACGTCGAGCCGCTGCGCGAACCGGTGGACCAGCTTGCACACGTCCCGTTCCATCTGCTCGCCCATGCCCCGAGTGTAGCGCCTGTACTTCGAATCATGATATTGCTAATTCGAATCATCCGAGTTCGAAGTAAATGGAGCGTGCGTGCCCCCCTCCCTCTTCTCCCTGATGCTGGTCGTCTTCGGCCTGACCACCGGCGAGTTCGTCATCGCGGGCATCCTGCCGGACGTGGCGGCGGACCTCGGCGTCTCGGTGCCCGCCGCCGGGCGCCTGGTGAGCGCCTACGCGCTCGGCATGATCGTCGGCGGTCCGGTCGTCACCGTCCTGACGGCGCGGGTGCCGCGCAAACCGCTCGTCACCGGCCTCATCGCCGTGTCGGTCCTCGGCAACCTCGGCTCCGCCCTGGCGCCGAACTACCCGGTGCTGCTCGCGGCGCGGTTCGCCGCGGGACTGGTCGTGGCCACGTTCTTCGCGGTCGCCATCGCCACCGCCGCCTCCACGGCCCCCGCGGGCCGGGAGTCCTCCACCATCGCGAAGGTGGCGCTCGGGCTGAACCTCGGCATCATCCTCGGCGCCCCGCTGGGCACCGTGATCGGCCAGACCCTCGGCTGGCGGGCGACCTTCGGCGCGGTCGCCGCGCTCACCGCCGCGGGCCTGCTCATGGTGCTGCGGTTCGTGCCCGCCCTGCCCGCCGCCGCGACCGGTCCGCTCTGGGGCGAACTGCGCGTGTTCGCGGGACGGGACGTCCGCCTGGCGATCGCCCTCACCGCCCTGGGCAACGTGGGCGTGGTGACCG
Organism: Actinomadura sp. NPDC000929; assembly: GCF_040492065.1. Taxonomy (NCBI): domain Bacteria; kingdom Bacillati; phylum Actinomycetota; class Actinomycetes; order Streptosporangiales; family Thermomonosporaceae; genus Actinomadura; species Actinomadura sp. NPDC000929. The sequence goes on from NZ_JBEUPA010000005.1 coordinate 102,223, forward strand.
TCTTCACCTACATCGCGCCGCTGCTCACCGAGGTCAGCGGGTTCCCCGAGGGCGCCGTCCCGGCGCTGCTCCTGGTGTACGGCGCGGGCGCGGTCGCGGGCAACTTCCTCGGCGGCCGGCTCTCGGACCGGGCTTTGATGCCCTCACTGGCCTGGCTCCTCGGCGCGCTGGCCGGCGCCCTGGCGCTGTTCTGGGCGGTCGGCGGGGTCCGGCCCCTGGCCGCCGTGATGACGTTCGCGCTCGGGCTGCTCGCCTTCGCGATCCTCCCGGGCATGCAGACCCGCGTCCTGACCACGGCGGGCGCGGCCCCCACGCTGGCGGTGGCCGTGAACGCCTCGGGGTTCCAGGTCGCCGCCGCGTTCGCCGGCTGGCTCGGCGGGACGCTGATCGGCGACGGGCCGGGCCCGCGCTCGCTCTTCCCCGTCGCGGCCGCGCTCACCGTCGCCGGGCTCGCCGTGGCCGTGCGCATCCACCGCGGCGACCGCGCGGCCGTTCCCGCGAGCGCCGGCTCCGGGTGACCTCGCCGGCCCGCGTCCGGCATGCGAGGGGCCGCCGGGAGGCGGCCCCTCGTGGGCTACTTGCGCTTGCCGCGCCTGGACTTGCGCTCGTCCTTCGGGTCGGGGCTCTTCGCGGCGGGCTTGGGGGCGCTCCCGCCCTTGGCGGCGCCCTGGTTCTTGACGGCCTCGATGGCGGCCTTCGCGGCGGCCGGGTCGAGGTACTCGCCGCCGCGCTTGAGCGGGGAGAAGTCGTCGTCCAGCTCGTAGACGAGCGGGATGCCGGTGGGGATGTTCAGGCCGACGATCTTCTCGTCGGAGATGTCGTCCAGGTGCTTGACCAGGGCGCGCAGGGAGTTGCCGTGCGCGGCGACCATGACGGTCTTGCCGGCGGCCAGGTCGGGGATGATCGAGTCGTACCAGTACGGCAGCATGCGGTCGACGACGTCGGCGAGGCACTCCGAGCGCGGGATCAGCTCGGACGGCAGCTCGGCGTAGCGCAGGTCGTTGACCTGGGACAGGGGGTCGTCGTCCTTGATGGGCGGCGGCGGGGTGTCGTAGGAGCGGCGCCAGGTCATGAACTGCTCTTCGCCGAACTCCTCGCGCGTCTGCGCCTTGTTCTTGCCCTGGAGGGCGCCGTAGTGGCGCTCGTTGAGGCGCCAGGAGCGCCTCACCGGGATCCAGAGCAGGTCGGCCACGTCGAGGGCGATGTTGGCGGTGCGGATGGCCCGCTTCAGCAGGGAGGTGTGCAGCACGTCGGGGGTGATGTCGGCGTCGAGCAGCAGATCGCCGCCCTTGGTCGCCTCGCTCTCGCCCTTCGCGGAGAGGTCGACGTCCACCCAGCCGGTGAACAGCCCTTCCGCGTTCCAGACGCTTTCGCCATGCCGGAGCAATACCAGGGTCGCCATGGCACCAGAGCCTAGCGGCCCCGCGCGCGTCACTCGCGGTTGGCCGGGTCCGCGAAGGAGGCGAAGGCCTGGAGGTTGGCGAGGCTCTCGCCGCGCTTGACGCGCCAGTCCCACTCGCGCTGGATGGACGACTTGAACCCGCGCTCCAGCGCCTTGTCGAAGTTCTCGTCGGAGTAGGTGAGGACGCAGCCGAGGAGGCGGTCGATCTCCTCCGGGGACACCGATTCGAGCGGGACCTTCCCGACGAGGTGGACGTCGCCGACGTCGTCCAGCGCGAAGGCGACCCCGTACATGCGGCCGTTCTTCTCCAGGAGGAACCGGTAGAACTCGGCGTGGTTCTCGTCGGGACGGCGGCAGAAGAACGCCTCGACGTGCAGCGAGTGGTCGCCGGCGATGAGCCACGTCATGGTGGCGAGCTTGTGCTGGCCGGGGAGCTTGACGAAGAACGCGTTGTCGCGCGGCTCCTCGAACTCCAGCTCGTTGGACCTCAGCGTCTCGCGGATGGTCTCGACGACGGTCACGTGTGCTCCCCCCTGGAGGGCGGCTCCCCGCGCCCCCGGTCGGCTCGGCTAAACGGTGGCCCGCGCGGCCGCGGTCGGCACCGGCATGGCACCGGTATACACGTCGAGAAGGCGGTCGACGGTGGCGTCCCAGCCGAAGTCGTGGGCGTGCCGGACGGCGCCGCGGGCGAGGCGGGCGTGCAGGCCGGGCTCGGCGTGCAGGCGCCGCAGGACGGCGGCGTAGTCGGCGGGGTCGTGGCCGGAGACCAGCACGCCGGACTCGCCGTCGGCGACCGCCGTGCACAGGCCGCCGACACGGGACGCCACCACGGGAGTACCGCAGGCCTGGGACTCGACGGCGACGAGTCCGAACGACTCGCTGCGGGACGGGACGACGGTGACGTCCGCGGCGCGGTACCAGTCGGCCAGCTCGCGCTGCGGGGCCGGCGGCTCGAAGCGCATGACGTCGGAGATGCCGAGTTCGGCGGCGAGCAGTTGCAGGCCCGCGGGGCGGCACAGCCCGGAGCCGCTCGGGCCGCCGACGACGGCGACGACGAGACGCGAGCGCAGCGCGGGGTCGTCGGCCAGCATGCGGGCGACGGCGCGCAGCATCACGTCGGGCGCCTTCAGCGGCTGGATGCGGCCGACGAACAGCAGCACGTAGGCGTCGCGGGGCAGGCCGAGGCGGCGGCGGGCGGGGCCGGTCCGATGGGGCAGGAGGCCGGTGCCGCGGGCGATGAGGGGCGACTCGGGGCGGAACAGCGACAGGTCGACGCCGGGGCTGACGGTCGCGACGCGGGAGGGGTCGGCGCCGTAGAGGTCGACGAGCTCCCCGGCCTCCTTGGCGGTGTTGGCGACGAGCTGGTCGGCCGAGGCCACGACCTGCTCCTCGCCGAGGACGCGCTCGGCCGGCTCGGGCTGGTCGTCGTCGGCGAGGGCCGCGTTCTTGACCTTGGCCATCGTGTGCATGGAGTGGACGAGCGGGACGCCCCACCGCTCCTTGGCCGCCCAGCCCGCCTGGCCGGAGAGCCAGTAGTGCGTGTGGAGGAGGTCGTAGTGGCCGGGCTCGTGGGCGGCCTCGGCGCGCAGCACTCCGGAGGTGAACCCGCACAGGTGCCGGGGAAGCTCGGCCTTGTCGAGCTCCTCGAACGGCCCGGCGACCACGTTGCGGACGAGGACGCCCGGCGCGAGCTCCACGACGGGCGGAAGGGCCCGCGAGGTCGCGCGGGTGAAGATGTCCACCTCGACGCCCCTGGCGGCGAGCCGCCTGGCGACCTCGACCACGTAGACGTTCAGCCCGCCCGCGTCGCCGGTGCCCGGTTGGTCCAGAGGGGACGTATGCACACTGACTGTCGCAACCCGGCTGATACGACGCGACACCCGACACCACCTCCGACAGTGCAACCTACCGACCGGGTTTCGTGTTCCCCCGGTTCGGGGGGCAAGCGCGACCGTCCGCCACAGTGACGCACCTCACCCGGGGGCGACGCGCGGATAGGCTGCCGTCCGGGCTTACTCTGCCGATCCACGCTCACCCACCCGGAAGACTGGACGCATGCGCAAGACGGCGATAGTGACCGGAGCAAGCAGCGGCATCGGGGCCGCCACGGCGAGGCGCCTGGCGGCCGAGGGGTTCAACGTCGTGCTCGCCGCACGGCGCCGCGACCGCCTCGACGCCCTCGCCGAGGAGATCGCGGAGAGCGTGCCGGGCGCGGGGAAGGTGGCGCCGTTCACCCTGGACGTCACCTCGCAGGAGTCGGTGGACGCGCTGGCGGCGGCCGTCGGCGCCTGCCACGTCCTGGTCAACAACGCCGGCGGGGCGCTCGGCCTGGACAGCGTCGCGACCGCCGACCTCGACGACTGGCGGTCGATGTACGAGAGCAACGTCATCGGCCTCGTCCGCGTCACCAAGGCGATCCTGCCGAAGCTGGTCGAGAGCGGCGCGGGCCACGTCGTGAACATCACCTCGCTGGCCGGGCACGTCGCCTACGAGGGCGGCGGCGGGTACAACGCGGCCAAGCACGCCGCCTACGCGGTCAACGAGGTGCTGCGCCTGGAACTGGTCGCCGAGCCCGTCCGGGTCACCGAGATCGCGCCGGGCCTGGTGAAGACCGAGGAGTTCTCGCTGGTCCGCTTCCGCGGGGACGAGGAGAAGGCCGCCAAGCCGTACGAGGGCGTCCCCGAACCGCTGGTCGCCGACGACGTCGCGGACTGCGTCGCCTGGGCCGTGACCCGCCCGCCGCACGTCAACATCGACCGCATCGACGTCCAGCCGCGCGTCCAGGCCGCCCCGCACAAGCTTCACCGCGAGTAGGGGTTCTCACCGCGAGGGCGCGACGGCGCTCCAGGGGAGCGTGACCTCGCCGAGGCGCCACCGGTTCCGGCCGCCGTACGGGGGCCGCGCCAAGACGGGATGGGTCCGCGCCAGCAGCGACACCGCCTCGACCCAGCGCGCGCGGGGGCCGAACGCCGAGTGGGGCGCCGCGGTCGCCCAGCAGCGGTCGAACGCGGTCAGGAACTCGTGGACGGGCTCGCCGGGGACGTTGCGGTGGATCAGCGTCTTGGGCAGCCGTTCGGCCAGTGCGGACGGCCGTTCGAGCGAGCGCACGTGGGCCGCGAAGGTGATGGTCCGAGGGCCGTCGGCGGTGAGCGTCACCCAGACGGCGCGGCGCCCGATCTCGTCGCACGTCCCCTCGACGAGGACGCCGGAGGGGGCGAGGCGCGCCCGCAGGTCGTCCCATGCGCGCCATGCCGCGGCCTCGTCGTACTGCCGCAGGACGTTGAACGCCCGCACCAGCACCGGCGGGCGCGGCACCGGCAGTTCGAAGCCGCCGCGCCGGAAGGACAGGCCTTCGTGGGGGCCGGTCGCGGCCGCGAAGGCGACCCCGGCGGCGACCCGGGCCGGCTCGATCTCGATGCCGACGACCTCCAGGCGCGGAGACACCGGGCGGAGCCGCGAGTACAGCTCGAAGGTGGTGACCGGGGACGCGCCGTAGCCGAGGTCGACGGCCAGCGGCCGCACGCCCGAGCGCAGCGCGGAGGTCTGGGTGGCGGCGATCCAGCGGTCGATCCTGCGCAGCCGGTTGGGGGCGGTGGTGCCGCGGGTCACCTCCCCCCGCGGCCTCGGGACAGGGGGCACGGGGTAATTGTCGGCGGTCCGGACCTATGCCTCGTACATCAGTTCACTTCGTGAGATCGCACCCACTGAACCGGATTCGGTAAGTCATCGGTTACGGTGCTGCCGACGCCCCGTCCCCCGGAGGAGTGCCGATGCTCGACCTGGCGACCCTGCACGAGGCCATCGCCGCCGCGATCCCCGACCGCGAGTGCCTGGTGTGGCGCGAGCGCCGGGCCACCTGGCGCGAGGTCGCCGACCGGACGCGGCGGCTGGCGAACGTCCTGCACGCCCACGGGCTCGGCGTGCGCGTCCGGGACGGCGGCGGCGCGGCGCACGAGCCGTGGGAGTCGCCCCACGACCATCTCGCCCTCTACCTGCACAACGGACCCGAGTACCTGGAGGGCCTCGTCGGCGCGCACAAGGCACGGGTCGCGCCGTTCAACGTCAACTACCGGTACGTGGACGACGAACTGGCCCAGCTGTTCGCCGACGCCCGGCCGGCCGCCGTCCTCTACCACGCGCGGTTCGCGGACGTGATCGGCCGTGTCGTCCGCAGGCTCGGCACCGGCCCGCTCCTGCTCCAGGTGGCGGACGACTCGGGGGCCGCCCTCCTCCCCGGCGCGCTCGACTACGAGGACGCGCTCGCCGAGGCGTCCCGCGAGCCCCTCCCCGTCCGGCCGAGCCCGGACGATCTCCACATCCTCTATACCGGCGGCACGACGGGGCTGCCGAAGGGCGTGCTGTGGCGGATCGGCGACCTGATGACCGGGCCGCTCGGCCTGCGGCGCCGCGACGGCACGCCCCTCACCGACCTCGGCGAGGCGGTCGAGCGGGCCGTCCGCAGCGACGTCCGCGTGCTGGTCGGGCCGCCGCTCATGCACGGCGGGGGCACGTGGTCGGCGCTCGGCGGCTGGTGCGGCGGCGGCTGCGTGGTGTTCCCCGACCGGGTGGACGGCCTGGACGCCGCCGACCTGATGGCCACCGCCGAGCGCGAGCGCGCCACCCGGATGCCGCTGGTCGGGGACGCGTTCGCCCGTCCGATCGTGGCGGCCCTGGAGGCGCGCCCGCACGACCTCGGCTCCCTGCGGACGCTGATCAACTCCGCCGCGGGCGTCAGCCCGGGGGTGAAGGCGCGGCTCCTCGAACTCCTCCCGCACGCCCGGCTCGTGGACGTCCTCGGCTCCTCCGAGAGCGGCTTCCAGGTCACCCGGCACGGCCCGGCGGCGCGGACGTTCCGCGCGGCGCCGGGCACGGCCGTGCTCAGCGCGGACCGGTCCCGGCGGCTCGCGCCCGGCGAGGACGAGCTCGGCTGGCTGGCCAAGGGCGGCGACGCGATCCCGCTCGGCTACCTCGGCGACCCGGTGAAGACCGCGTCCACCTTCCTCACCGTGGACGGCGAGCGCCTCGTCGTCGCGGGCGACCGGGCCCGGCTCCTCGCCGACGGCGCCGTCGAGGTGCACGGACGCGAGGCCACCACGATCAACACCGGCGGCGAGAAGGTGTTCGCGGAGGAGGTCGAGACCGTCCTGCGCGGCCTGCCCGGCGTCGCCGACGCGCTGGTGGTCGGCCGCCCGAGCGAGCGCTGGGGGACGGAGATCGTCGCGGTGGTCGGCCCGTCCGGCGCCCCGTCCGACCGGGAGCTGCGCGAGGGCTGCGCCGCCCATCTCGCCCGCTACAAGATCCCGAAGGCGTTCGTGCGGACCGACCGCGGTCTGCGGCTGCCGAACGGGAAGGCCGACTACGCCGCCGCGCGCGAGCTCCTCGGCTGAACGGGATTCCGTGCGGCCCTGTACCGGCCGCCCCCGGCACGGGATCATGGCGGGATGCCGGACCTGACGCTCCTGCTCGCCGACCTCGCCGCCGAGGGCGACTCCGTCGACGCCCTGGTCGCGCCGCTGGCCGCCGGCCGCTGGGCCGACCCGACCCCGGCCGAGGGCTGGACGATCGCGCACCAGATCGCGCACCTGGCCTGGACGGACGCGCAGGCCGTCGTCGCGGCCACCGACGCCGCCGCGTTCGCGGGGATCGTCGAGGAGGCCATGGCCGACCCCGGCGGCTACGTCGAGGCCGGTGCGCGGGAGGGCGCCCGGGAGGAGCCCGCCCGCCTGCTCGCCCGCTGGCGGGAGAGCCGCGCCCGGATGGTGGAGGCGCTGGCCGCCGTCCCGCCGGGAACGCGCCTGCCCTGGTTCGGCCCCCCGATGAGCGCCGCGTCCATGGCGACCGCGCGGCTGATGGAGACCTGGGCGCACGGCGAGGACGTCGCCGACGCGCTCGGCGAGCGCCGCGCGCCCACGTCCCGCCTCCGGCATGTCGCGCACATCGGCGTCCGCACCCGCGACTTCGCGTTCCGCACCCGGGGCCTGGAGCCCCCGGCCGAGGAGTTCCGCGTCGTCCTGCGAGGACCGGACGGCGACGAGTGGACCTGGGGCCCGCCGGACGCCCGCCAGTCGGTCACCGGCCCCGCCCTCGACTTCTGCCACGCGGTGACCCAGCGCCGCCACCGCGCCGACCTGGACCTCACCGCGACCGGCCCCGACGCCGACCGCTGGCTGGACGTGGCGCAGGCCTTCGCGGGCCCGCCCGGCGCCGGCCGCGCCCCGGCGCGCGGCTGAGCGGGTCCCGCGCCTGAGAGATTCGCCACTGACCTCCGCGTTCGCGTTCGCGGCGCGCGGCGGTGGAGAAGTTGATCGTATGACAGTTCTCATCGCATACGACGGTTCTGACGACGCGCGGGCGGCCGTGGAGTACGTCGCGCGGCACCTGCGCCCCGGGCCGACCGTGATCATGACCGTGTGGGAGCCGCTGCTGACCCAGATCTCCTGGGCGCCGCTGGCCGCCGCGGTGCCCGTGGCGGGCAGGATCGACGAGGGCGAGCAGTACGAGGAGGAGAAGCAGGCGGAGCGGCTCGCCCAGCAGGGCGCCGACATCGCCGCCAAGGCGGGGCTGACCGACGTGGCGGTGCGCGCCGAGCGCGGCGGCGGGCCGGTGTGGGCCGCGATCGTGGACGTGGCGGAGGAGCTGAACGCCTCCCTCGTCGTCACCGGCTCCCGCGGTCTGGCGGGGGCCCGGTCGGTGATCCTGGGCAGCGTGTCCACCCGCGTGCTGCACCATGCCCACCGCCCGGTCCTGGTGGTGCCGCCGCCGAAGGGCGACGACGAGGGCTGAGCGTTCCCCCGAGGAGCGCTAGAGCGCTCCCACGACACGCTCGAAGGCGTCGTAGGCGGCCTCGGTGAACAGGACGAAGCGGGCGTCCATCACCTGGGTCGGGGTGCCCCGGACGGTGCCGACCGCGATGCGGGCGGCATCGTCCACGGGCCAGCCGTAGATGCCGGCCGACACGGCGGGGAAGGCGATCGAGTCGACGCCCAGCTCGTCGGCGACGCGGAGGGACTCGCGGTAGCAGGAGGCGAGCTGGTGGGAGCGGTCCTCGGAGGAGGAGTACACGGGGCCGACGGTGTGGATCACCCACGCGGCGGGCAGCAGGCCCGCCGTCGTGGCCACCGCCTGGCCGGTCGGCAGGCCGCCGCCGTAGTGCGACGAGCGGAGCCGGCGGCACTCCTCCAGGATCTCCGGGCCGCCCCTGCGGTGGATCGCGCCGTCCACCCCGCTCCCGCCCAGCAGCGACGAGTTCGCCGCGTTCACGACCGCTCCGACCCTCTGCTCGGTGATGTCGCCGTGGACAAGAGTGATCTTCATGTGCCGCCGTTCCTTCGCCGTGCCGAATCCCGTCAGAGAACAAGAATTCTCGCCCGCGGCGCACGCGAAACGCGTTCGGGCGCTTCCCGGCGGTACGCTCATGGCGGACGAGCCGCCGGGGGGCGGTGTGGCCCGTCCGACTTCGTCCGGCCGGACGCAGGGGGGTGTCCATGCGGAACGCCGGGCGTGACCAGTGCTGGCAGACCCCACAGCAGACGATGCACGATGGCGTGAAAGTCGCGGAGGTACCCCCTTGAAGATTCTCCTCGCCGGAGCGACCGGAGTAGTCGGCCGCCGGCTGATCCCGCTGCTCGTCCAGGCGGGCCACGAGGTCGCAGGGACGACACGCCGAACCGAACGCACCGGCATGGTCCGCGACCTCGGGGCCGCGCCGGTCGTGCTGGACGTGCTCGACGCCGCCGCGGTGCGCGAGGTCATGGAGGCCGAGCGCCCCGACGCCGTGGTCCACCAGCTCACCGACCTCAGCGCCGAGGACTTCCAGGCCAACTCGCACCTGCGGATCGTGGGCACCCGCAACCTGGTCGACGCGGCGAAGGCCGCCGGCGTGCGGACCATGGTCGCGCAGAGCATCGCCTGGCTGTACGTGCCGGGCGACGCGCCCGCCGTCGAGACCGACCCGCTCGACTCGCACCTGCCGCCCTACGCGGGCATCGCGGCGCTGGAGCAGGCGGTCTCTGAGATGCCGCACGGCGTCGTCCTGCGGTACGGGGCGCTCTACGGCCCCGGCACCTGGTACGCCCCCGACGGCGCGATCGCCGAGCGGGTGCGGGCGGGCGGCCTGCGCGAGGCGCCGTCCTGGACGTCGTTCGTGCACGTCGACGACGCGGCGTCGGCGGCGCTCGCCGCCCTGGAGTGGCCGGCCGGGCCCGTCAACATCGTCGACGACGAGCCGGCGACCACGGCGGACTGGCTGCCGGTCTACAGCGCGGCGCTCGGCGCGCCCAGCCCGGGCAGCGCCGGCAAGCACGCGGCGGCGACGGGCCGTCCGGCGTCCAACGCCAAGGCGCTGAGCCTCGGCTGGAAGCCGCGGGTCGCGTCCTGGCGCACCGGTTTCGCGCGGATGGACGTGCCCGTCCGGACCGACTGACCTCCCGGTCAGCCGAACTGGAACGAGCGCTTGGCCAGTCCGAGCCAGTAGCCGTCGATGACCGACCGCCGTCCCGAGGCGGCGTCGGCGTCGGCGCCGAGCGCCACGAACAGGGGCGCGAAGTGCTCCGTCCGGGGGTGCGCGATGCGCGCCGCCGGGGCCTTGGCGCGGAAGTCGAGCAGGGAGTCGACGTCGCCGCCCCGCACGGCCCGGTCCGTCCACTCGTCGAACTCCGCCGACCAGGCGGGCGGCGCCGCGTCCGGGTCCGGGCGCATCTCCCGCAGGTTGTGCGTGGTGAAACCGCTCCCGACGATGAGGACGCCCTGGTCGCGCAGCGGCGCGAGGCTCCGCCCGATCTCGAAGAGCCGCTCGGGCTCCAGGGTGGGCATCGACATCTGCAGCACGGGCACCTCGGCGTCCGGGTACATCTCCACGAGCGGGACGTACGCGCCGTGGTCCAGCCCCCGCTCCTCGTCCTGGTGGACGCCGGGGATCAGCTTGCGCACGTCGTCGGCGAGGGCCGGCGCGCCGGGCGCGTCGTACCGGACGTCGTAGTAGCGCTGGGGGAAGCCCCAGAAGTCGTACACGAGCGGCACCGGCCGGGTCGCGCCGATGCTCAGCGGCGCCTCCTCCCAGTGCGCCGACACCATGAGGATCGCCTCCGGCCTCGGCAGTTCCGCCGACCAGCGGGCCAGCTCGGCGGTCCACCGGTCGTCGTCGGCCAGCGGAGGCGCGCCGTGGCTGAGATAGAGCACCGGCATCCTGGTCATGTCCACCCTCCCCTTACTTGAGAGTTCAACCATACTCGACATCATTGAACTTTCAAGTCTTGAGGGTTCAAATGCCGGGTAGAGTGGAGGCATGGCCGAGACGATGACCGGCGACGGGACGACGACCGACGAGACGATGACCGGCGAGACCACCGGCGAGGCGACCGGCGGGACGACGGCCGAGCCGCGCTGGCTCGACGACGACGAGCAGGAGACCTGGCGCGCCTTCCTGTGGACGTCCCGGCTGCTCGGCGAGGCGCTCGACCGCCAGCTCCAGCGCGACTCGGGCCTGCCGCACGCCTACTACATGATCCTGGCGATGCTGTCGGAGGCGCCCGGCCGCGCGCTGACGATGACCGAGCTCGCCGAGATCGTCCACTCGTCCCCGAGCCGCCTGTCGCACGCGGTGAACCGGCTGGAGGAGGCCGGCTGGGTGAGCCGGTGCAAGCCCGCCGCCGACCGGCGCACCACGATCGCCCACCTCACCGACGAGGGCTTCGCCGTCCTCGCGAAGGCGGCGCCGGGCCACGTCGCCGAGGTCAGGCGCCACCTGTTCGACCCGCTCACCCGCGAGCAGATGCTGGCCTACCGCGAGATCCTGCACGCCCTCCTGGGATCCCTCGACCCGAACCGCGAGGCGCCGTGCGCCCGCGAGGGCTAGACGAACTCCACGCCGTGCGACTTCGCCTTGGGGTGCGCGGCGGCGAGCAGGCGCATGCCCTCCTCCTCCAGCGCGGCGCGCTCCGGCGCCGGGACGGGGGCGAACGGCTCGATCCGCAGGACCGCCTCGCCGCGCGCCTTCTCGATCTTCCACATGCCGTGGACGAAGCCGTCCACGAGGAACGTCGCGCGGATGATGCCGTTGACGGTGAAGACGCGCCTGCGGTGCTCCTCGGAGATGATCCGCGCCCGGTCGGCGTGGGACAGCAGCAGGTTGTCGAAGTCGGGGACGAACCGGACCGGCGCCTCCGCGCCGGGACCGGGGCGCGGCGCGTCCGGCAGGTCGTACAGCGTCCTGCCGTTCTCGTCGCGGAAGGTCACCAGCTCCGGCCCGAGCCGCTCGACGACCTCGCCGAGGCGCGTGAGCCCGGCCCACTGCTGGACGTCCTGGACGCTCGCGGGCCCGAACGCCCCCAGGTAGCGCCGCACGAGGTCGTCCAGGGACGGGTCGGGCGCCGCGGGTCCGAGCCAGTTCTCCAGCGTCGTGTGCCGGGCGGTCCCGGACGAGCCCCATATCCCCCGCGGCGGGACCTGCACGAGCGGCAGCCGGCAGCGGACGGCCCACGCCAATAGCGCCGGGTCCTCGTCCGGCCACCGTTCGGCCAGCAGCGCGCGCAGATCCTTGTCGGAGCGCGGCTCCTCCTCCAGCAGGGCCCGCGCCCACGCCGTGACGGCCTCCAGGTCGAGGTGCCCCAGTTCGGCCGCCCGCGCCTTCAGATAGTTGTCGAGGATGACCTGGGTGATCGGCCGCAGCGCGCGGGCGTCGCGGGCGCTGACCAGGTGCAGCGTCCCGCGCATCAGGACCATCCGCAGCGCCCGGCGGTCGGCGATCAGCTCCCCGGCCTCGTCGAGCGCGTAGTCCGCGAGCCGCGTCCACAGCCCGATGTGGGGCGGGTTCGGGGCCTGCGCCTGCAGGCCGACCAGATGCTCGATCGCCTCCAGCGCGGGCATGGCGTGCCGCTCCAGCAGGAGCTGGCGGGCCAGCAGTGCGCGGTTGAGCGCGCGTCGTCCCAGCTCAGTCGTCATAGCGGGTGACCAGCTCCTGCCAGCTCGGCGCGGGACCGGGCGGTTCCGGCCGGTCCGCGAGGTTCAGGGCGTCCAGGAACAGCGCCAGGTAGCGGTGCCGCAGCCGGTTCATCCGCTCGTCGTCCCCGATCCGGATGCCGTGCAGGTGTTCGAGGATCACCGAGACGTCGCCGACCTCGATCCCGGGGCGCAGCGCGCCCGCCTCCCGGGTGCGCTCCAGCAGCCGCCGCGTCGCGACGTGGATCTCCCGGCCCTTGCGGCTCATGTCCTCGGTGACCTCGAAGCCGCCCGCCAGCCGCATGGTGAGCGAGCCCGCTCCGATGTCCAGGCAGCGGCGCATGAACGCGGCGAACGCCTCCCACGCGTCGCCGTCGTCGTCCAGGGCCGCCTCCACCTCGGCGAGGTAGCGGTCCATGCCCTCGTCGGCCAGCTTCTGGAGCAGGTCCTCCTTGCTCTTGTACCGCCGGTACAGCGCGCTGATCCCCACCCCGGCGTGCTCGGCCACCGCCGAGATCGGCGCTCCGGGGTCGGCGGTGAACACCGCCCGCGCCGCCTCCTTGATCAGCTCGTCGTTGCGGGCGGCCTGTGCCTTCCGCCCGCTCATGGGCTCTCGTGCCGTCTCCATGCCCGCCATCCTAGCGGAACGAAGAATTCCGTTCTACGTCTGGGAACCGGCGGCCTTGACCCGGCCGCCGTCCGCCTCCATTATGAACACACGTTCATGAACAAGTGTTCACATGAAGGAGGCCGGATGACGGAGATCGTCAACACCCACCAGGCGGAGGCGTGGAACGGGTACGAGGGCGAGCACTGGGCCGAGAACCACGACCGGTACGACGCCATGAACGGCGGGTTCAACGACGCCCTGCTGGAGGCGGCGCGGATCGGGCCGCGCGACCGGGTCCTCGACATCGGCTGCGGGAACGGGCAGATCACCCGGCTCGCGGCGAGGCGGGCGTCCCTCGGCAGCGCGACGGGCGTCGACCTGTCCCGGCCGATGCTCGCCCGCGCCCGCTCCCTCGCCGGGAGGGAGGGCGTCGCGAACGTGGCGTTCGAGCGGGGCGACGCGCAGGTGCACCCGTTCCCCGCGGCCGGCTTCGACGTCGCCCTCAGCCGGTTCGGGATCATGTTCTTCACCGACCCGGTCGCCGCGTTCGGCAACGTCCGGCGGGCCCTGCGCGAGGGCGGCCGGCTGGCGTTCCTGTGCATGACGCCCCCCGCCGAGAGCGACATGGCCGCCCTCGCGGCCGCGCTCCCGCCCCTCGACCGTCCGCCCGTCGGGCACGGCGGCCCGCTGTCGCTCTCCGACCCCGACCGCGTCGAGGAGGTTCTCGGCGGCGCGGGTTTCCACGACGTGTCCAGCCGCAGGGTCGAGGCCGAACAGGTCTGGGGACGGGACGCCCGCGACGCCGGGGAGTTCTTCGCCGGGTGGGGGCCGATCCGCCACAACTACGGCGCGGGCGAGGAGGTGCGCGACGCCCTCGTCGAGGCGATGCGCTCCTTCGAGCGCGACGGCGCCGTCCGCCTGCGCGCCACCGCGTGGCTGGTCACGGCACGGCGATGAGGCGCGCCACCGGGCGGCGGCCCCCGCCCGGACTCGCCGCGCACGGGTCCGGGGCCGCTCATTACGATGCGGGGTGATGTCACCTCGAAGAGCGGCGGCGCTGGGCGCCGGCGACCGCACCCTGCGCGACCACCTGATCGCCACGGCCGAGCGGATGATCGCCGAGCGCGGGACGGCGGGCCTGACCGTCCGGGCGATCGCGCGGGAGGCCGGCGTCGCCGACGGCGTCCTCTACAACCACTTCGCCGACAAGGAGGAGCTGCTCGCGCACGCGCTGCGGGCGCACGCCGAGTCGGTCGCACGGCCGCTCGGCCCCTTGCCCGAGCCCGGCGCCGGCACGGTCGAGGAGAACCTGCGCGCGTACGTGGCGTACGGTCTCGCCCTGCACGACGGGGTGCTGCCCGCGCTGGCCGGGCTGGTCGGGCACCCGGCCGTCCTCGCCCGGTTCGCGGCGCTGAGCGGCGGGGGCGACACCTGGAGGGACCGGCTCGCCGCCTACCTGCGCGGCGAGCGCGACCTCGGCCGCCTCGCCCCGCAGGCCCGGGTCGAGGCGGCGGCCTCCCTGATCGTCGGCGCGTGCCACGAGCCGGTGCTGTCGGTGCTGTTCCAGGGCCAGGGCCTCGCGCACCGCGTGTCACCGGACGTCGTGGACGACCTCGTCGCGACCGTCCTCAACGGCCTCGCCCCCCGCTAGGGCGCCCCGCTCCTCACGACGCCATCGCCTCCCTGACCTCCGCCAGCGTGCGGTCCGCGATCGCGTTGGCGCGCTCGTCTCCCTCCGCAAGGACCTGGCGCAGGTACGCGCGGTCGGCGGCCAGCTCGGCGCGGCGGGCGCGGATCGGGCGCAGGAACTCGTTCACCGAGTCGGTCACGACCTTCTTCAGCGCCGCCGAGCCGCCGTCGCCGATCTCGGCGGCGACGGCGTGCGGGTCGCGGTCCTGGCAGAGCGCGGCGAGCAGCACCAGCCCGGAGACCTCCGGGCGGGTCTCGGGCGCGTAGGCGATGGTCCGGTCGGCGTCGGTCACGGCCCGCCTGATCAGCCGCGCCGTCTCGTCCTCGGTGGCGGAGAGCGCGACGGCGTTGCCGCGGCTCTTGCTCATCTTGCGGCCGTCGGTTCCGAGCAGGAGCGGCGCGGACGACAGCAGGGCGTCCGGCACCGGGAAGACGGGCCCGTAGCGCTCGTTGAAGCGGCGCGCGACGGTCCGGGTGATCTCCTGGTGCGGGAGCTGGTCCCGGCCGACGGGCACCAGGTTGGCCTTGCAGAACAGGATGTCGGCGGCCTGGTGGACGGGGTAGGTGAACATCAGCCCGCTGACGGCCGCCTGCCGGGACGTCGCGATCTCGTCCTTCACCGTGGGGTTGCGGCTCAGCTCCGCGATCGACACCAGCGACAGGAACGGCAGCATGAGCTGGTTCAGCGCGGGGACGGAGCTGTGCCGGAAGATCGTCGCCTTGGCCGGGTCGATCCCCGCCGCGAGGTAGTCGGCGACCAGGCCCTCGACGTACTCCGACAGGTGGTCGGCGACGTCCCGGTCGGTGAGCACCTGGTAGTCGGCCACGAGGACGAACAGCTCCACGCCCGCGCGCTGGAGCCGCACCCGGTTGGCCAGGGTGCCGAAGTAGTGCCCGAGGTGCAGCGGGCCGGTGGGGCGGTCGCCGGTCAGGATCCGGAAGGCTCCGGGGTCGACCGCGATGCGTTCTTCCAGCTCGCGGCTGCGGGCTTCAGGGGTGGTGTCCATGGGGTCCTCCTCGTCGGGTCCGGCCGTCCGCCGGTCCGGTCCCGGTTCGCCGAGGAGGAGAAAGGGCCGTCCAGCGGACGGCCCGATCGCATGCGTCGTTGTGGCCGTCCTAGGACGGCCACCAGCCGAGACATGCGGTGCGCTTCACCCCTCGATGCTACTCCATCGGATGTGCGGGCTGCCAGATAATCTAGAACGGAACCATCTTGGGTAGGCTGGGCGCATGACCTCGATGGCCCCCGCCCGCACGCAGACGGACCTGTCCTTCCTGCTCGACCACACCAGCCACGTGCTGCGCGGCCGCATGACCGCGGCGCTCGCGGAGATCGGGCTGACGCCGCGCATGCACTGCGTCCTGGTGCACGCGCTGGAGGAGGAGCGCACCCAGATCCAGCTCGCCGAGATCGGCGACATGGACAAGACCACCATGGTCGTGACCGTGGACGCGCTGGAGAAGGCCGGGCTCGCCGAGCGGCGCCCCTCGTCCCGGGACCGGCGGGCCCGGATCATCGCCGTCACCGAGGAGGGCGCGCGGGTCGCCGCCCGCAGCCAGGAGATCGTGGACGGCGTCCACGCGGCGGCCCTCGGCTCGCTGCCGGACGACCAGCGCGAGGCTCTCGTCCGCGCACTGAACACCCTGGTCACCGGGCATCTGGCCACCCCGCCGGAGGCGTCGGCGCCGGCCCGGCGGGCCCGCGAGCGCCAGAAATAAGCCCGTCCCAGATCGTCTGTAACAAAACTATCTGCTACGGTCTCTCCTGTACCTCCCGACAGGAGATGACCAATGCCCTCCCTCTCGCTCTCCCCGCTCCGCTCCCGATGGGCGGCGCTCGGCGTGCTGTCGGCCACGATGCTGATGACCATCCTCGACGGCAGCATCGTCACGGTCGCCGCCCCCGCCATCCAGGACGACCTCGGCTTCTCGCCCGCCGGGCTCAGCTGGATCATGAACGCCTACCTGATCCCCCTCGGCGGCCTGCTGCTCCTCGCCGGACGGCTCGGCGACCTCGTCGGCCGCCGCACGCTGTTCCTCGCCGGGAACGCCGTCTTCACCGCGGCGTCGGTGCTGGCGGGCGCCGCCACCTCGTCCGGCCTGCTGATCGCCGCCCGGTTCCTGCAGGGCGTCGGCAGCGCCCTCGCCTCCGCCGTCGTGCTCGGCATCCTCGTGACGCTGTTCGCCGACCCCCGCGAACGGACGAAGGCGATCGGGGTGTTCAGCTTCACCGGCGCGGCCGGCGCCTCCATCGGGCAGGTGCTCGGCGGCGTGCTCACCGACGCGCTGAGCTGGCACTGGATCTTCCTGATCAACCTGCCGATCGGCCTCGCCGTGATGCTGCTCGCCCTCCCCGCGCTCCCCCGCGACCGGGGCGCCGGCCTGGCCGCCGGCGCCGACGTCGTGGGCGCGGCGCTCGTCACGTCCGGGCTGATGCTCGGCATCTACACGGTCGTCAAGGTCGAGCGGTTCGGCTGGCTCTCGGCGCACACGCTCGGCCTCGGCGCCGTGTCGCTGCTGCTGCTCGCCGGGTTCGCCGTCCGCCAGTCCCGCGCCGCGACCCCGCTGATGCCGCTGCGGATCCTGCGCTCCCGCAACGTGTCCGGCGCCTACGTCGTCCAGCTGCTGACCCTGTCGGCGATGTTCTCGTTCCAGGTGATCGTCGCCCTCTACATGCAGCAGGTCCTCGGCTACAGCGCGCTCGGCACCGGCCTCGCGATGCTCCCCGCCGCCGTCTCGATCGGCGCGGTGTCGCTGCTGGCCTCCGCCCGGCTCTCCAACCGCTTCGGCGAGCGCTTCGTGCTGGTCGCCGGGCTCGTCCTGCTCATCGGCGCGATGGCCTGGCTCACGACCGTCCCGGTGGACGCGGACTACGTCACCGACCTGCTCCCGGTCTTCGTGCTGATCGCCGGCGGCGGGCTCGTGCTGCCGTCCCTGACCGGGCTCGGCATGTCCAGCGCCCGTCCCGAGGACGCGGGCCTGGCGTCCGGCCTGTTCAACACCGTCCAGCAGGTCGGGATGGCGCTCGGCGTCGCGGTCATGACCACGCTCGCGGCGTCCCGTGTCGAGTCCCTGCGGGCGGACGGGCGGGACACCGCCGCCGCCCTCACCGGCGGCTACCACCTGGCGTTCACCGTCTCGGCCGGCCTGCTGGTCGCCGCGCTCGCGGTGTCGCTGCTCGTCCTCCGCCGCCCGGCGCCGGTGGCCGCCGCCGCGCCCGTCGAGTCCGTCCCCACCACCGTCTGACCCCACCACCACCTGAAGGAGATCACGATGACCGAGTACGGCCCCGGCCAGGGACCCGGCCCCAAGCCCGTCGGCGAGGACGAGCTGTCCCGCCTCCTCGGCGAGCAGCAGTTCGGCGTCCTCGCCACGAACCGGAAGAGCGGCCACCCCCACGTCTCCACGGTCGTCTACACGTGGGACCCGGACGAGCGCGTCGTGCGGATCTCCACGACGGCCGATCGGGCGAAGGTGAAGCAGCTCCGGCGCGACCCGCGCGCCGCCCTGCACGCCTCCGGCCCCGGCCACCTGTCGTTCGCGGTCGCCGAGGGCGCCGCGGAGCTGTCCGCCGTCAGCGAGGAGCCCGGGGACGCGACCGGGCGCGAGCTGCTCGCGATGACGCCGGGCTTCGACGACCCGGCGGACGAGCGGGCGTTCCTGGAGCAGATGGTGAAGGACCGACGGCTGGTCATCCGCCTGCGCGTCGCCCGCCTCTACGGCACGGTCCTGGCCGACTAGCGGCACGGGCGGGCGGCGCTGCCGCGGGGCCAGGGCCGGTCCCGAAGTGGCCCTGGCCGCGCGCGCGAACGCGTGACCTGCCCGGTGGAGCGAAGCCGGAGGCGAGCGGAGCCGGGCAGATCGCGAAGCGATGCCGCGTTCGCCCAGGCCCGGTCACGCAGCGAGCCGCCAGGCGAGCGAAGTGGGCCGGGACTGCGAAAAGACTAGTGCGGCAGGACCAGGAGCAGCAGCGGGAGGACGGCGATGACCGGGACGGCGACCGACGCGGCGAGGCGGGTCCGGCGGGGCAGCGGCTCCGGCTCCAGCAGCCGGTTCACCCGCGCCATCACCGGGATGTCGCTGTGGGAGGCGACGCCGAGCGTGCCGGACGGCGCGGCGGCCGGGCGGGCGGCCGCGAAGCGCAGCAGCGCGGTCGCCAGCTCGCGCGGCGGCCGGCCGTGCCGGGCGCGGTCGTCGGCGGCCATCTCGATCAGCAGCTCCACCGCGTCCAGGCACCGCCCGACCAGCCGGAACTGCGGGAAGACCTGGCGCAGCGACGCGAACGGCAGCAGCACCAGGTCGTGGCGCTCGCGGGCGTGCGCGCGCTCGTGCGCGAGCACCGCGGCCAGCTCGCCGCGGTCGAGCAGCTCCAGCGTCCCGGCGCTGACGACGACCTTGGACGAGCGGACGCCCGGCACGCAGTACGCCGCGGCGCCGGGGTGGTCGAGGACGAGGGTGCCGGGCACCGAGGAGTCGCGGCGCGACACCAGCGCGAGCAGGGCCCGGTGCCGCCGCCGGGCCCGCACGACCCGCAGCACCGCGAACATCAGCATGACCAGCAGCACGCCGGTCAGGCTGATCGCGGCGAGCAGGGCCGCCACCTGCGCCGGGTTGAGCCGGGCCGCCTGGTCGTCGTACAGGCCGGGCAGCCCGCCGAGGACGCCCTTGCGGTACGGCAGGAGGGCGAGCCCGAGCAGGGCGCCGATCGTGGCGACGCCCCAGCACAGCCCGAGGGCCTGCCAGAGCGCGATCCCGATCCGGGGCGTGCGCCACGTCCACCGGGCCCGGGACAGCAGGTGCGCCCCGCCGACGGTCCCCAGTGAGATCAATGCGAGCAGGGCGGTGCCGGTCATGCCGGAGGTTCCTTACCGGTGAGGCCCGCGAGGGTCTGGCGGATCACGTCGATCTCGTCCCGCGACACGGAGCGGACGAAGTGCGCGAGCGCCGCGTCGCGGTCACCGGTCTCGTTCAGGGCCCCGAGCATCAGCTCGGTGACGTACATCTCGCGGCTCGCCACCGGGTGGTAGCGCCAGGCGCGGCCGTCGCGCTCGCGTTCCAGGAAGCCCTTCTTCGCGAGCCTGTCGAGGACGGTCATGACCGTGGTGTGCGCGAGGTCCCGGTCGTCGGCGAGGGCACGGCTCACGTCGCGCGCGGTGGCCGCCTGGTGCCCGGCTTCCTGCCGCGCCCACAGGACCTCCATGACCGTGCGTTCAAGCTCTCCCAGACCCTTCACGCGTCCCAGATTATCCGACGGCCACCGCACTGACCACGTCAGGTAGTACTACCGCCCGTAGGGGGCGCGACGAGGCCGGACTCGTAGGCGATGATGACGAGCTGGACGCGGTCGCGGGCGGCGAGCTTGGCGAGCAGCCGCGCGACGTGCGCCTTCGCGGTGGCCACGCTGATCACCAGCTCCGCGGCGATCTCCTGGTTGGACAGGCCGCGCCCGACCAGGGTCAGCACCTCCCGCTCGCGCTCGGTGACGCCCTCCACGTGCCGGGGGCGCCCCGCGGCCGGTCGCGGACGCGCCGCGAACTCCTCGATCAGCCGGCGGGTGACGCTCGGCGCGATCAGGGCGTCCCCGGCCGCGACGACGCGGATCGCCGCGAGGATCTCCTCCAGCGCCATGTCCTTGACGAGGAAGCCGCTGGCGCCCGCCCGGAGCGAGCCGTAGACGTAGTCGTCGTCGTCGAAGGTCGTCAGCATCAGCACGCGGGCGGTGCCGGGCCCCGCGCCGCGGATCCGGCGGGTGGCCTCGATGCCGTCCATGTCGGGCATGCGGATGTCCATCACGACCACGTCCGGGGCCAGGTCCGCCGCGAGGCGGACCGCCTCGGCGCCCGTCCCGGCCTCGCCCGCGATCTCCAGGTCGGGGGTGTCGGCGATCAGGACCCGCAGCCCGGCGCGGATCAGCGGCTGGTCGTCGGCCAGCAGGACGCGGATCGTCATGCGGCCGCCGGCGCCGGGATCCGCGCCGCCACCCGGAACCCCCCGCCGGGCCGCGGGCCCGCGGCGAACTCGCCGCGCAGCAGGGCGACCCGCTCCCGCATCCCGACGAGACCGTATCCGGTGCCGACCACGCCGCCGGCCCCGTCGTCCTCGATCTCGACGGCCAGCTCGCCGTCGCCGTAGCCGATCGTCACCCGGCAGCGGTCGGTGTCCGCGTGCCGGACGACGTTCGTGACCGCCTCCTGGACGATCCGGTAGGCGGACAGGTCGACGTCCGGCGGCAGCGCCCTCGGCTCGCCCGACGTGCGGACGTCGACCGCGACGCCCGCGTCCCCCGCGGCCTCGGCGAGGCGGGCGAGGTCGTCCAGGCCGGGGGCGGGCCCGAGCGGCGCGGCGCCGGGGTCGTCCCTGCGCAGGGCGGTGAGCATCCTGCGCAGCCCCGACAGGGTGTCGCGGCTGGTGGCCTCGATGGCGTCCAGCGCGTTGCGGGCCTCGGCGGGCTGGGTGTCGATGACCCGCCCGCCCACGCCCGCCTGGATCGCGATGATCCCGATGCTGTGGGCGACCATGTCGTGCAGCTCCCGCGCGATCCGGAGCCGCTCGGCCGCGACGGCCTGCGCGGTGGCCTGCTCCCGCATCGCCTCGGCGTGCGCGCGCCGCGTCCGAAGGGAGTTCCCCGTCATGTACGTGACGGCCGCCGCCAGCAGGATCGTCATCAGCAGGATCTCGTCGGCGTTCAGGAAGGCGGTGACGGCCGCGGCCTGGAGGACGCCCGTCGCGGCGCCGACGGGCACGGAGACCTTCCGCGGGCGGGTCGCCGCGATGTATCCGGACGAGACGTCGGTGATGAGGACCAGCAGGCCGGCGACCGCCCCGGACGGCAGCGACACCATGGCGAAGACCCAGGCGAGGAGCAGGATCGCGTGCGCGGCGAGAGCCCGCCGCCGCAGCAGGGACAGCACGAGGACCGTGAGCCCGGCCGCGACGGGGATCTCCAGCTGCTGGAAGGCGGACCTCCCATGGGAGAACGTGAGGAACACGACCACCGGGTACACGGCGGCGCCGCTCCAGGCGAGAACCGTCCCTGCGCCGCGGCTCACGCGGCGCACCGGCAGGGCTGACATGCGCCGATCGTAACCGCCGCCCCCGTCCCGGCACATTGGCCCGGAGGCGTAATCCCGCAGGCTACAAGCGCCTTTCGCCAATGTGGCCGGTGGCCCGATGCGCGGCGGGCGCCTCCGCCGAGACCGTTGCCCGGGTGAAGCGCTGGGCACCTTTCCTTCTGGCCGCCGAAGTTCTCGGAATCGTCGTCTTCTCCGCCGTCTACGACTCGCTGGATTTCCGCATCTACCGGCTCGGCGGGCATGTCTTGACGGATGGCGCGCGCCTCTACCAAGGACAGCTCGCCGAGCACTATTTCACCAACACGCCTTTCATGGCCGCGCTGTTCACTCCGTTGGCCGCGCTCCCGCTCACCCTCGCCCGCGTGCTGTGGCAACTGTCATCGCTGGCGGCCTTCGCCTGGGCGTGCGCGCTCACCGTGCGAATGGCCGGTCGCGACATCTCCCTTGTCCTGGTGGTGGCCGCGGGCCTGCTCCTCCAACCGGTCTGGCAGTCGTTCTTCCTCGGCCAGGTCAACCTGATCCTGCTCGCCCTGGTCCTCGCCGACCTGCGTCGGGTCGCGCGCGGGCGTCCGGCCGGAATCGGCGTCGGCGTGGCGACCGCGATCAAACTGACGCCGGCCGTCTTCGTCGTGCTGCTCCTGCTGAGCAGGCGGACGAAGGACGCGGTCACCGCCACCGCGACCTTCGCCGCCTGCACTTTCCTCGCCTACGCCATCGCGCCGGACGCGTCCCGCGTCTATTGGTCGCGCACCTTCTACGACACCTCTCGCGTGGGCGTGACCTACATCAGCAACCAGTCCCCCTATGGCGCGCTGGCCCGCGTGTTGCGGGGCACGGCCGAGGTGGGCGACTGGTACACGGCGATACCGCTGGCCATCGCCGTCTCCGGCCTCGCGGTGGCCGCCCTCTGGGCTCGACGAGGCGACTGGCTGAGCGCGACGGCCGTCACCGGCGCGACGGGCCTGCTCGTCTCCCCGGTCTCCTGGGCGCACCACTGGGTGTGGATCGTCCCGGCGCTGGCGGTGCTCCTCCGGAACGGCCACCGGAAGAGCGCCCTGGCCGCCTTCATCGTGTTCGCCGTCTCGCCGTTGTGGTGGACGCCCCACAACGGCGACCCGCGCGAGTACGGCTTCCACGTCCTCCTGACCCCGGTCGCCAACTGCTACCTGCTGGCGGGCCTGTCCTTCCTGGCGTACGCGGCGATCCGCCTCCGGGTCAGCCCGCCGGCTCCGTCCAGCGATCGTGGTGGACGGCGGCGTCCAGTGCCCTGCGCCGCCGCCAGCCGTGCCGTTCGAGATCGGGAACGGATTCCAGGTGGGTGACGGGGCCGAGGCAGAGCCAGGCGACCGGGCGGATCGTCTCCGGGATGCCGAGCAGGTCGCGCAGGTGCGGCTCCCGGTAGAACGACACCCATCCGACGCCGAGGCCCTCGGCGGTGGCGGCGAGCCACAGGTTCTGGATCGCCAGGCACACCGAGTACAGCCCCGCGTCGGCGATCGTGTGCCGCCCGAGGACCGCCGGGCCGCCGCGCTCGGGATCGTAGGTGACCACGACCGACAGGCTGGACTCCAGGATCCCGTCGATCTTGATCCGGGCGAACCGCTCGGCGGCGTCGCCCGTCAGGGTGGCGGCGAAGGCGGCGCGTTCGGACTGGACGTGCTCGTGGAAGGCCCGCCGGATCTCCGGGTCTCCCACGAGCACGAAGTCCCAGGGCTGGGACAGCCCGACGCTCGGCGCGGCGTGCGCGGCCTCCAGCACCCGGTCGAGGACGTCCCGCGGCAGGGGCGCACCGGTGAACTCGCCGCGCACGTCGCGGCGGCGGTGGATGGCGTCGTAGATGTCCATGGCAGGCGATTGTGCCCACGCCGGAGCCCGCGCCGCCCGCCGGGCGGGGGCGTCAGGGCCGTCCGGCGCCCGGGACGTCGACCTCGACGGTGAACACCCGGCCGCTGCCGGGCGCCACCGGCTCGGCCTCGGTCATCCCGCGCCATTCGGCGGCCGTGACGAACAGGGTGGTCCCGCCCGGCCCGCCCAGGACGCAGGCGAAGCCGCCGCGGTCGAGGCCGACCGTGCGCAGCACCTCGCCGCCCTCCGCGACGCGCACGCACCGCTGGTTGGGGACGTCGGCGTACCAGACGGCGCCCTCCGCGTCGACGCAGATGCCGTCCGGGACGCCGTCGCCGAGGTCCGCCCAGGTCCGGCGGCCGGACAGCTCCCCGTCCGCGCCGATGTCGAAGGCCACCAGGCTGCCGCCGTAGGAGTCCGCGACGATCAGGGTGGAGTCGCCTGGCGTCACCGCCATGCCGTTGGGGAAGGCGATGCCGTCCGCCACCTCGCGCACGGAGCCGTCCGGCCGCACCAGGGCGACCGCCCCCGGCGCGAACTCCTCCCCCGCCATCGGGTCGAAGCCGGGCCGGTTGACGTAGACGTTGCCGCGCCCGTCGGCGACGACGTCGTTCCAGCCCGGCCGGCCGAGGTCGGCGTGGACGGCCAGGGAGCCGTCGGGTTCCCGGCGCAGCAGCCGTCCGTCCGCCGAGGAGACGATCACCATGCGCCCGTCCGGCAGCCACGCGGTGCACAGCGGGAGCGAGGCGACCCGCGCCACCACCTCGTGCGCGCCGTCCAGCCCCACCGCGACGACCTCGCCCGCCGTCCAGTCGGAGAAGTACAACCTGTCGCCGTGCCAGCGCGGCGACTCGACCAGTCCGCGGCCGTCGAGAAGCGTCCGCACTTCGTCCATCGTCCTCACCGTCCTCCTCGGATACCGATGTTCCGCCTTCTACACGAACGGCATCCGGCCGGATCGACACCGCGCCCCCGCCCACTCCGCGGTCCGCGTTCCGCTGGAGCCGGGACGACCCGAGTACACACTGGAAGGCCTCCGAGTGTGTATCGTGTGCCCCATGGCGAGACTCAACATCACGCTGCCCGACGAGCTTGCCGCCACGCTCCAGGGGCTCGCCGAGGACAAGAAGATCGCCTCGGTGTCGGGGTTCCTGGCGGACGGCGCGCGGCTCAAGCTGGCCTACCTCCGGGACGCCTCCACGATCGACGACCTGTTCGGGCCGCCGAGCCCCGACGAGCAGGCCATGGTCGACCGGCTGGTCGAGGGCGGCCCCTCGTCCCGCCGGGACGTCGCGTGATCACCGGTCACGTCTTCGACGCGACAGCACTCCTGGACCTCGCCACCGGCAAGACCGTCTACGTCCGCGCCCGGCTCCGGGCGTCCATCGCCCAGCACGCCACCATCGTCATCCCCGCGACGTCGCTCGCCCGCGCCTGGCAGCTCGTCCCCGACCACGGCCGCGCCGTGCTGGAGCGCCTCCCCGGCATGCAGGTCGTGCACGTCGACGACCTCGACGACGTGATCGCCCAGCAGACCGGCCTGCTCGTCACCACGATCCCGAACCTCGGCATGGACGCCGCCCAGGCCGCCTGGTCCGCCCGGTGGCGGCGCTGGCCCCTGATCACCGCCGAGCCCGGCCTCTACGCGTCCGTCCCGGGCGTCCGCGTGGAGCAGATCCCCTAGCGGGCCGCGGTCAGGTCGTGAGCTCCAGTTCCAGCTGCTCGTGGACGGGCCGCGGGGGCGGGGGCGGCGGAGCGACCGGCCGGGAGCGGCCCGGCCACCACCAGTTGGCATGGCCGAGCAGGCTCATCAGCGCCGGGACGAGCATGAGGCGCACGATCGTGGCGTCCATGGCGACGGCGACCGCCAGCCCCAGGGCCATCATCTTCACCATCGGGTCCGGCTGCGGGACGAAGCTGGCGAACACGAAGATCATGATGAGCGCGGCGGAGGTGATGAGGCGGGCGGTGGCCCCGATGCCGGTCACGACGGACTCGTGCGGATCTCCCGTCCGGTCGTACTCCTCCTTGATCCGCGACAGCAGGAAGACCTCGTAGTCCATGGACAGCCCGAAGATCAGGGCGAACATGAACAGCGGGATGAACGACATGATGGGGATCGCCTGGTCGACGCCGAACAGCTCGACGCCCCAGCCCCACTGGAAGACGGCCGTGACGACGCCGAACGACGCGCCGATCGACAGCAGGTTCATCAGCGCGGCCTTCACCGGGACGATCACCGACCGGAACGCGACGACCAGCAGCAGGAGCGCGACGCCCACCACCGCGACCACGACGGCCGGCATGCGGTCCCCGACCGTGGCGGCGATGTCGATGATCGCCGGGTTCTCCCCGCCGAGGTAGATCCGGGCGCCCGGATGCGCGTCCCGCACCTCCCTGATCTCCACGTTCCGCAGGCGGTGGACGAGGTCGGTGGTCGAGGCGGCGTGCGGCGCGTCCCGGGGGACAACCTGCACGATCGCCGTCGTGCCGGTCACGACGGGCTCCCCGGCGAACACCACGCCGGGCACCTCGGAGAGCTTCTGCCGCAGTTCCTGCCCGAGCAGGACCGCGCGCTTGTCGGGCTTCTTGGTGGTGTCCGGCGCCCCCTTGGGAAGGGCCGGCTCCGGGGAGGGGCTCGGCGCGGCCGCCGGCGCCGGACCCGTCAGGCCGGACAGCCCCTCGCGCCCCTTCACGGTCGGGACCACGCGCTTCGGCTTGGCGCGCCTCTCCTCGCCCGGCACCTTCGCGACCACGACGAACGGGCTGTAGTGGCCCGCGCCGAACTCCTCGGCGACGATGTCGTAGGCCTGCCGCGCCTCCATCTTCGGGGACGACATGCTGTCGGCCATCACCCCGAACCGCAGGCTGAGCGTCGGCACGGACAGCGTCAGCAGGACGAGCGTCGCGACGATCGCGTACGGCCAGGCGTGGCGGTCGACGTGGCGTCCCCAGGCCGTCCAGCGGGCGGAGCCGCGGTCCGGGCGCACCCGTGGCAGGCGGTACCGGTCGATGCGCGGCCCCAGGGCGCCCAGGATCGCCGGGAGCAGGGTCAGCGCCGCGGCGACCATGATGGCGACGGCCAGCGCGGCGGCGATCCCGATGCGCCCGATGAAGGCGATCCCGGACAGGAACAGCCCGCAGATCGCGAAGACGACGGTACCGCCGGCGAACACGACCGCGTGGCCCGAGTGCGCCATGGCGCGCCCGACCGCGGTCTCGGCGTCGTCGCCCTCGGCGAGCTGCTGCCGGTAGCGCGTCACGATGAACAGGGCGTAGTCGATCCCGGCGCCGATGCCGAGCATGGCGGCGACCATCGGCGCGGTCGGCGCGATCTGGAACATCGACGCCAGGAAGTGGATCAGCGAGTACGCCACCGCCATCCCGCACAGCGACACCACGATCGGGATTCCCGCGGCGAGGAACGAGCCGAACGCCAGCAGCAGCACCAGCATCGCCAGCAGGATCCCGACGCCCTCCTGCGGCCCGCCCTTCGGCTGGTTGAGGATCATCGCGACGATCCCGCCGAACTTCACCTCCAGCCCGGCCATCCGCGCGGGCTCGACGGCCCGGTTCAGCGCGTCGAGGTCGGCGTGGCCGACGTCGCTCATCGTGCCGGTGAAGTTGAGCCGGACGACGACGGCGGCGTCGTCCTTCAACCCGCCCATCCCCTGCGCGTAGGGGTTCTCGACGAACGCGACCCGGTCGAGCTCGGAGATGTTCTCGATCGACTGCCCGACGGTGAGCGCGACCCTCCAGTCGGCGGGACTGGCCTGGCGCGTCTCGTGGAACACCACGGTCGCGGTCGGCCCGGTCATCGCGGGGAAGTCCTGCCCGAGCGTGTCGAGGGCGCGCTGGGTCTCGGTGCCCGGCAGGGTGCTCTGCTGGACGAACATCCCCCCGTGCGTCAGGCCGAGGACGCCCGCGCCGAGCATCACGGCGACCCAGAGCTCGAACACCGCGCGGCGCCGTCGCACGCAGAGCCGTCCGAGTGCCTCCAGGAAACGCGCCATGCCCGCAGAAAACACCCAATGCATGCAGTTTTGCAATAGATGCAACTTTGCAGCCATGGTAACGTGCGTCACATGGTGGAGGACGACGGCCGGCCGGGGCTGCGGGAGCGCAAGAAGATGCGCACGCGGCAGGCCATCGCGACGGCCGCGCTGCGCCTGTTCGCCGAGCGCGGCTACGAGGAGACGACGATCGCCGACATCGCGGCCGCCGCCGACGTCTCGCCCCGCACGTTCTTCAGCTACTTCCCCTCCAAGGAAGACGTGATCTTCGCCGAGATCGACGACCGGCTCGCCGAGGTCGCCGAGCGGCTGCGCCGCACCCCCGGCGAGTCCCCCATGGAGACCATCCGGCGCAGCATCGTGGACGTCCTCGAAGCGATCGTGGCCGAGCACCGCGACTACGGCCCGGTCCAGGTCGCCCTCATCCTGGAGCGCCCCGCCCTGCGCGCCCGGGCGCTCCAGCGCATGACCGACGCCCAGGACGCGATCGAGGCGCTGCTGCGCGAGCTGTGCCCCGGCATCTCCGAGATCGACGCGGTGGCCGCGGCGGGCATCGCGGTCGGCGGCATGCAGGCGGTCGTGGCGCACTGCCGCCGCGAGGGCTACGACCCGCTGTCCATGCGCACCGCCCTCGACCGCGCCGTGGACATCGTCGAGCACGGCCTCGTCTCGGTGGACGCGCTGTCGCGTCCGTCCCCCTGAGCCGCCGGGCACCGGCCGGCGGAGGCGCCCGCCGGCCGGTGCCCGGCTCAGCGCCCGCCTCCCGCCGATCGGATGGGCGAAAGATCAGCGAATGTCTCCGGCGCGGTGTAGAACTGCGGCCGTGGCAGACGAGACAGGGCGACCGGACGGCCCCGCGCGACTTTCCGAGCATGAACGCGGCACGGAGGCCGCGCTGAGCCAACTCGTGACGAGATCCGGCTTCGGCGGGCCGTCCAGGAGCACGCTCGCCCACATCGACATGGTCGGCCGGTTCCTGGCCGGAGCGGTGGACCCCGCGACGGCCGTGGCCGGGCAGACGTCCGATGTCTGCCCGTGGGGGCCGCTGGCCGGACGGATCGGGGCCGCCGCGCTGCGGGCGGTCTCGCCCGTCACCGCCGATCCCCATCGGGAGACCCTGCTGGCCCTGCTGGAGCTCTGGTCGCGCACGCCCATGGCCGACCCCGCCGTCCGGCTGCGCAGGGGACGCGTGGCCGCGAGCGTCACCGCCGCGCGGGACGAGCACGGGGCGGCCGTGACGATCGGGGGCGCCGACCCGGAATGGGTCGCCCGGAAGAATCCGGAACTGGCCTTCCTCGACCGCGCGTTCGACGAGGGCGCCCCGCCCGCCCTCGGCGACGTCGTGGAAGTCGCCGACGCGCCCCTGGGATGGGGGACCGCCGATCAGCTCACCCGCCTGGTCGCCCTGGTCCGCGCCAAGGGCCCGGTGCCCTGGGACCGCAAGGCCGTGGACCTGCTGGCCGGGAAGACCGGCTTGTCGCGCACCACCGCGAGCGTGGCGCTGTGCGGGTTCCTCGGCCACCCCAACGCCAAGGCCGGCAAGCTGTCACCCCAGGCGCGCAAGACCCTCAAGGTGACGTTCCGCGACCTCGAAGACGCCTGGTTCCGCGACCTGGAAGGGCACACCGACGAGGACCGGCTCGAACTCCTCGCCGACGTCCTCCCTCAGGACCCGGAAGAGCTGTGGGAGCCCGGTGGCCTCGGCGAGGTCGCGCTGCGCCTCTCCCAGGCGTGGCGGCAGCGGTTCGGCGCGAAGCCGGTCGCACCGCCCGCCACCGTCCAGGCGGCCGAGACGGTGGCCCCGAACGTCACCGGCGCCCAGCTGTGCGAATGGCTGATCGATCCCGGCGCCGTCCCGCTGCTCACCAAGGACCTGGACACCTGGCTGGAGTCCGACGACACCCCCAAGTACAGGCACCAGAAGTGCGTTCCCGCCGCGGAGACGCTCCAACTCCGGAACCTGATCGAAGCCGTCCTGCTCGGGCTGCGCTGGTCCTACGACGAGCTGCCCGCCGGCGACCCGGTCCGGGAGGGCGCTTCCGCGGCCTACGACCTGCTGCTCCAGCGGCTGGCCCACCCCGGCCTGCTGCTGCCGGCCTGCCTCTTCGACACCGGGTCGGAGGGGCTGGACGCGATCACCGGCAGGTTCGGGACCACCCCCTACAGCGGCCCGAGCGAACTCACCGTCGACTACGTCGACGACGGCCTCACGGTCGCCTCACTCATCGAGCACCGGCGGCTCGCGAGCCTGTTCTTCCGCCCCGCCCTCTACGGCGTGGACGACCGGACCGAGCGCCTCGCCGAAGTGGTGGACGCGTCCCGCGACAGCAGGCACGCCTTCGAACGCGTCCGCCTGCTGCGGGGGAAGGGCGCCGAGGCCATGGCGCGCCGCATCCGGTCCGGGGCTCTGCCGGAGGGCGCGTACGAGGCCGATCCGTCGGCGTCGGCGCCGTCCTTGGTGGAGGAGGCGGCCGGGCGCCTGGACGTCCCGCCGGACTCCGCCGCGCTCTACCTCCAGTTGCTCACCCTGACCGCACCGACGGACCGCAACGTGCGGAAGTGGAACAACTGGACCCCAGCCCGCCTCCGCAAGGCCGCCGAGCCCCTGGTGGCCCGCGACCTGGTGGCCCGGCACGAGTACCGGGGCGACGGACGCAAGATCTTCCTCCCGGGTCCCTACACCCAGGGCCCGCCGCCCCAGGAGACGTGGAAGGCCGACCTGAAGGCCGCGGCGGACGCGGAGGACCCCCGGAACCCCTTCATCTGGCGACCGCTCCCCGACCGCTTCACCTACGCCTGGCACCACGCCCAGAAACACCCGCCCGCGTGACACGCCCAGGTCGTCGATCCTGCTACCAGGGGCCGTAGGGGCCCTGGCGGGAGCCGCCGCGGCCGCCGTTCTTCTTGTACGGGCCGACGGCCGGGCGGACGTCGGCCAGGTAGACGGCGGCGGCGATGAACGCGGCGACCGGGAGGATGCCGAGGAGCAGGGCGATGGGGCTGGCGCCGAGCGCCACCGGCGCGACCGCGTAGGCGGCGCCGACCACCGTCGCGACGATCAGGATGATCATCCACAGCTTCTTGCTCTGCTTGCTCGCCGCGGCGTAGGCGTTCACGGGCACGGTCAGCGAGTCGACCAGCGCCCACGCCTCCATCGCGAACGCGATGATCAGCAGCAGCCAGAAGAAGTAGTCCAGCACGTTGAAGCCCGACATCGGCGATCAGCGCTCCTGCTCGTCTCGGACGGCGACTCCTCGTCGCACGCGGGTCTTCCTTCACCGCAACCCTATGCGCACCGTCCACCAGGGCGGCCTGATGGAACAGGCACCTGTAGGGACGACGGAGCCCGGCCGGGTGTTCCCGGCCGGGCTCCGTCGTTCGGCGCCGTTACTTCTTCGTGGTGGAGCGGGACTGCCCGGTGGCCCGGCTCTGCGCCGTCCGGCGCTGCGCGGTGCGGGCCTTGGACGCCTGCTTCGGCGCGGCCTGGTCGGTCGCGGCGATCTCGGCGACCTCGGAGGCCTCGCGGTGCACGACCTTCTTGCCGCGCTCGGCGAGCTCGTCGATGAACTCGACGGCGCGGGTGCCGAAGTGCGTGGCGTACGCGACGGCGGCGCCCGGCAGGTCCTTGGCGTCCACGCGCTCCTGGTACCGGGAGACCTCGCCGCGGTAGCGGGCGGCGGTCTCGCGGACCTGCACGCGGTAGCGGTCGACGGTCTCGCGGACCTCGCCCTGGTACCTGGTCACCTGCTCGGGGACCTCACGGATCTTCTCCACCGCGAAGTCGCCGGCGCCGGCCACGGCGTACACGGCCTTGTTCTCACGGAGGTTGCTGGCCAGCGTCATCCGACCTCTTCCTTTCCCTGTTGCTGTGGTCCGGCCTGTTCTGGGCCGGTCTCTTCCGGTACGGCGGTCTCGGCGGGCTCGTCGGGCTCGGCGCCGAGGACGCCGCTGGCTTCGTTCTCCTTGAGGAACGACGCGTAGATGTCGAGCAGGACCTGCTTCTGCCGTTCCGTCAGGACGAGGTCGGCCCGCACGGCGGCCTGCACGTCGGTGTCGGCCTCGCGGTCCTCCAGGATTCCGGCCTGCACGTACAGCGCCTCGGCGGAGATCCGCAGCCCCTTGGCGATCTGCTGCAGGATCTCGGCGCTCGGCTTGCGCAGGCCGCGTTCGATCTGGCTCAGGTACGGGTTGGAGATCCCGGACACGTCCGCCAGCTGGCGCAGCGAGATCTTCGCCCGCGTCCGCTGCTCCCGGATGTACTCCCCGATGGAGCCGACCTTCGAACTCGCCATGTCTCCACTCTCCGTCATGGTGCTTGCTATTGCAAGCACCATAGCTAGCACTTTGTGGTGAAACGGCTCACATGACTGAAATGCCAGGTGGCGCAGGTCACGGCGGGCGGTGTCACACGGGTCGCGGCGCCGGTGTCTTGGGGACGAACCACTCGTCCCACCAAGGAGGAAGCTCATGAACACGGCGCTGTGGATCGCGGCGGGGCTGTTGACCGCGGTGGCGCTCACCGGTGGTTTCACCAAGGTCCTCGTCCCCACCGCCAAGCTCGCCGAGGCCCCCGGCGGGCAGTGGACCGGGAGCGCCGGCGACGGCTTCGTGAAGGCGCTCGGCGGTCTGGAACTCCTCGCCGCCGCGGGCCTGGTCCTGCCCGCCGTGGTCGGCGTCGCGCCGGTCATGGTGCCGGTGACGGCCGCCTGCTGGGTGCTGCTGATGGTCGGCGCGATGGTCACGCACGGCCGGCGCGGCGAAGGCAGGTTCGTGGCGTTGAACCTGGTCTACCTCGCGATCGCGCTCTTCATCGCGGTGGGCCGCTTCGGCCCCTGGCCCTTCACCGGCTGACCGTGCGCGGGAACCGTCATGCCCCGCCGTCCCCCACGGACGGCGGGGTCAGCTCACCTTGGACGGGGGCGCGATCCAGGTGTTGCAGACGGTCAGGTCGCGCCCGTTGAAGCCGGCGACCACCCAGCCCGCGTAGTGGCGGCCCGAGCCGTGGTCGCGCTTCTCCGGCGGCTGGCGGTCGTCGCCCCTGGCCAGCACGTCGTTGACCATGGCCGTGTACTGCTCGCGGGTCATCGGGAGGGTGGTGCGCTCGCTGCCGAGGAACGCGCCCGCGAAGCACTGGGCCTGGAGCTCGATGCGGCGGCTCGCCTCCGTGCGGGTGGCGGTGTCGCCGGACTCCATCTGGCCGTCGCCGTAGAGCAGGATCCCGGCCCGGTCCTGGACGTGGTGCCCGTACTCGTGCGCGATCACGCGGGCGTAGACGGCGTAGTGGGACAGCGGCTCGCCGCCGGACGTCTCCACGACGTGCCGGAGCCCCACGTACATCGTGTTGTTGGCCGGGCAGTAGAACGCGGACGCGCCGGGCGCCGGGTAGGAGCCGCACGGGCTGCGCCCCGGCTCGACCCAGAACACCCGGTCGGGCCTGTCGAACGCGATGCCGGCCTTGGTGAACTGCTTGGTCCACGTCGCGTCGAGGCAGTCGCTCAGGGTGTCCATGAACCCGCGCATGGACTCGGCGGACGGCTGGATCTGCGGCAGGCGGCAGCTCACCGGCGTGAGCGGGCCGGTCCTGTAGAGCTTGCTGTTGGTCGCCTTCTCCCGCGGGGTCGAGGGGCCGCCGGCCGTGGTGGTGGGCGTCCCGGTGCCGCCGGCGGCGTCCCGGCCGCCGCCGAACAGCGAGATCCCCAGGATCGCCAGGACCACCAGGGACGTGAGCCCGCCGAAGATGCCCGCGATCGTCCCGCCCGCGCTGCGGCGCGGCGGCGGGCGCATCGGGGCGTACCGGTACTGCGGAGGCCCGTAGGCAGGAGACCCGTAGCCCGGACCGCCATACCCCGGCCCGCCGTACGGCGGACTCCCCTGCGGCGGCCCACCGTACGGCGGGCGGCCGTAGGGCGGTCCGGGAGGCCGCGGCGGAGGGGGCGGCGGGGGGTAGTGACCTGCCATAGCGCAGAATCATCGCACGCATTCCCGATACCATTTGCGGCCATGTCTGCTCTTGCGGCGATGTTCCGGTCGCGTCCGGCGGTCCTGGTGGTCTCGGCGGCCCTGGCCGCCCCCCTGCTGACCTGCACTTCCGCGACGGCGGCCGAGGCCGGCGAGCCGTCCGCGGCCGGTGCGGCGGCGTCCGGTCCCGCGGCCGAGCGGGTGCTCAAGGACGACGTCGTCCTCACCGCGGTCCAGGGCGGCACGGTCAGGGTGAAGGAGACGATCGTCTACCGGTTCGCCGGGCACGACGGCTTCCAGCGGACGTACCCGACCAGGACGCACGAGAGCGTCACCGAGGACCGCGTCCACCGGATCGAGAACCTGCGGGCCGCCAGCCCGGACGGCGGGCCCACGAGGGCCACCGCGTCCGCCTCGGGCCTGAACACGACGGTCAAGGTGGCGGGCGACCGGAAGCTCACCGGCGACCACACGGTCGTCCTGGAGTACGACGTGCGCGGCGCGATCACCCGGATGGGCGCGGCGGAGGAGCTGCGCTGGCCGGTGGTCGGCGGCTGGAAGGTGCCCCTCGACGAGGCCAAGGCGGTCGTCGAGGGCGGCGCGATGATCCGCAACGTCAACTGCTTCACCGGGCCGATCGGCAGCACGATCGGCTGCACGCAGTACTACACGAACCACACGCACACCCAGGGCGTCTTCGCCCAGCAGGGCATGCTGCCCGGCGAGTACCTGACGGTCGTCGCGGGCCTGCCCGCCGGGACGACGGGCGGGCGCGCGATCTACGAGCGCCGCCACACGGTCGCGACCGCGTTCTCCGTCAACGCCGTGACCGGCGCCGCGCTCGCCGGCCTGCTGGTGCTGCTCGTGGGCGGCGTCCTCGCCCTGTACCTGCTGCGCGGCCGGGACGCGCGGACCGTCGGCAAGCGGGCCGCCGAGGGCGACCAGGTGCCGGTGGCCGGGACGGAGTTCGAGCCGCCGAACGGGGTGCGGCCCGGCCAGATCGGCACGCTGATCGACGAGCAGGCCGACGTGATCGACGTGACCGCGACGATCGTCGACCTCGCCGTGCGCGGCTACCTGCTGATCGAGGAGGAGGACCGGGCCGTCACCGGCCGCCTCGACTGGACGCTGCGCCGCCTCGAACGCCCACAGGCCGACCTGCTCCCCTACGAGCGGATCCTGCTGGACGCGCTGCTGACGGCGCCGGACGGGTCGGCCCGCGACGCCGTCCGGCTGTCGGAGCTCGGCGGGACGTTCGCGACGAAGCTGACGCAGGTCAGGTCCGCGATGTACGACGACGTGGTGAAGCAGGGCTGGTTCGCGCGGCGGCCCGACACCGTCCGGTCCCGGTGGACGGTCGCGGGCATCCTCGTGACGGTGCTCGGCATCGCCGGGACGGTCGCGCTGGCGCTCACCACCGAGTGGGCGCTGGCCGGGCTCGCGCTGATCATCGCGGGCGCGGCGCTGGCCTATGGCGGCCAGTACATGCCGGCGAAGACCTCGCGCGGCGCCACCGTCCTCGCGCACACGATCGGTTTCCGCGCGTTCCTGGAGCGCGGCGCCCTCCCCGACGACGGCTCCATGGCGGCGCGCCAGCGGATCGCGCTGTTCTCCCGGTTCCTGCCCTACGCGGTGGTGTTCGACCTCGTGGCGAAGTGGGCCGAGACGGTGAAGGACGCGGGCGAGCGCGCGGAGGGGGCCGACAACCTCTACTGGTACGAGGGCCCGGCGGAATGGGACCTGTCGAAGTTCGCCGAGTCGATGCGCACGTTCACGCTGGCCACGTCGGGCTCCATCTCCCAGTCGCGCGGGCTGTGACGGCGCCGGGCGGTTAACCGCCGGACGCCGGGTAAAGCCTGGGGCGAGGAGGTGTCGCCCCATGGTCGCCAGCGCCGTGCTCGCCGCCCCCTTGGCCGCCCAGTCCAACCGCCTCGGCGACGCCTACTTCATGGCCGTCGGCCCGGCCGTCATCTTCGTGGCGCTCATCGCCTGGGTGACGGTCGTGCTGACGACGTCACGCAAACGCCACCACTATCCCCCCAGCTCCGCGGACGGCCTGTCCCACCGCGGGCCCGTCATGGGCGGCGTGATCACGGGCAGCCCGTCGCAGCGGACGCGCCGCGACCCGGCCCCGTCGGTGACCCACCGCGAGGTCATGGCCCATGTCGAGCGGGGGCGCGCGGAAGAGGAGGCGGCCCGCGAGCGGGGACGGGCGGAGGCCGAGAGGGTCCGCGCCGAGCCGCCCGCCAGGAGCCGCCGCAGATTCGGCCTTCCCAGGCTCCGCTGACGCGGAGCGGCCGGAACGAAGGACGCGCCGCCCGCCGGATCCGGCGCCCCCGCACCCCGCCCGGCGGGCGCCGTGGACGCCCGCGGTGGCGGCCGCGACCCCTCCCGGCCGCCACCGCGGGTCCGCGCCGGACCCGCCCCTCGTAAGATGTCTGACATCTTACTTTGGAGGCTTTCGTGGCGTTGAGTCCCGTACCGGGCGGGTCGACGGTGGACGCCGTCCTCGACCAGCTCCAGGCGCAGGTCAGCGGGGGCGCCTGGCCGGTCGGCCGGCGGATCCCGGCCGAGCTGGAACTGGCCGCGCAGCTCGGGGTCAGCCGTCCGGCCGTCCGGGAGGCGATCCGGGCGCTGTCGCACGTCGGGGTTCTGGAGGTGCGCCGCGGCGACGGGACGTACGTGCGCAGCACCGCCGACCCGCGCCCGCTGCTGCGGCGGGTGTCCCGCGCGTCCGCCCGGGACGTGTTCGAGGTGCAGCTCGCCTACGACGTCCAGGCGGCCCGGCTGGCGGCGCGCCGCCGCACCGGCGCCGACCTGGCGCGGCTGGAGGAGCTGCTCCGCGCCCGCGACGAGGCCACCGAGCCGGACGCGTTCGGCGCCGCCGACGCGCGCTTCCACCTCGGCGTCGCGGAGGCGTCCCGCAACCCGGTGCTGATCGAGGCGATGCGGTTCTTCATCGACCGGCTGCACGAGTCGATGCGCGCGATCCGGATGGACCGCGAGGTGCCCGAGGCGGGTCCGGCCCGGCACCGCGCCGTGCTGGACGCCATCGCGGCGGGCGACCCGGAGGCGGCCGCGTCCGCCGCCGCCGCCGTCGTGGAACCGACCCTCGCCGTCCTGCAGTCCCTGCTCGGCGACGCGCCCGGGGAGGACGCGTGACCGGGCGGCGCGCCGGGCTGGCCGGCGCCCTGCTGATGATCGTCCTGCTGGCGGTCAACCTGCGTCCGGCGATCGCGGCGGTCGGGCCGCTGCTGACCGAGATCAGCGACGCCTTCCGGCTGTCGGGGACGGCGGCGGGCGCGCTCACCACGCTGCCGCTGGCGTTCTTCGGCTCCTACGGGCTCGTCGCCGCCTTCCTGCGGCGCCCGCCGCGCAGCGAGACGCTGCTGGTGTGCGCGATGGCGCTGCTCGTCGCCGGGCTCCTGCTGCGGCTGCCGGGCGGCGTGGCCGCGCTGTTCGCCGGCTCCCTGGTCGCGGGGATCGCGATCAGCATCGGCAACATCGCGGTGCCGGCCATCATCAAGCGGGACCACCCGTCCCGGATCACCACGGTCACGGCGGTCTACACGGTCGCGGTGACGGCCGGCGCGGCCCTGTCGTCCGGGCTCGCCGTGCCGGTGGAGGACCTGTTCGGCGCGTCGTGGCGGCTGCCGCTCGGCCTGCTCGCGATCCCCGCCGCGCTCGCCGGGCTGCTGTGGCTGCCGAGGGCGCGGCGGGCGGCGCGCGCGGCCCGCTCCGCGCCGCCCGCGGCGCCCCCGGCCGGCGTCGCCGCGCTGGTGTGGCGGTCGGGCCTGGCCTGGCACGTCACGGTGTTCATGGGCCTGCAGTCGCTGCTGGCCTACGTGGTGATCGGCTGGCTGCCGACGCTCTGCCAGGACCGCGGGATGGACGAGACGGCCGCCGGCTCCGTGCTGGCGCTGGTGGCGGCGGTCCAGGCGGTCGGGTCGCTGGCCGTCCCGGTGCTGGCCCGGCGGACCCGCGACCAGCGCCCCCTGGTGATCGCCACGGTCGCGCTGACCGCGCTGGGCTTCTTCGGGGTGACCTGGGCGCCGATCGCCTCGGTGTGGGGCTGGTCGGTGGTCCTCGGCCTCGGCCAGGGCCTCGGTTTCGCGACCGCGCTGTCGTTCATCGGGCTCCGCGCCCACGACGCCCACGTCGCGGTCCAGCTGTCGGGGATGGCGCAGGGCGTCGGCTACGTCATCGCGGCGCTCGGCCCGCTCGCCCTGGGCGCGCTGCACGACGCCACCGGCGGATGGACCGTTCCGATGCTGGGCGTGCTGGCCGTCTGCGCCGCCCTGGCCGTCCCGGGCCTGCCCGCCGGGCGGCTCCGCACCGTGGGCGCCCCCGCCTCCCCGGCGCCCGACGTGGTTAACACCGGTTCCAGCGGACACATCCCTAACTGACCTGGCGTGGGCCGATCCGCGCCTCGGGAGGTGGTCGCCTTGCTCACCACGATCGTCGCCGGCCCCGTACTGGCGAACACGGCCCCCACGGGAGCCCGCTACTTCGTCTGGATCATTCCGTTCGCGATCGTCGGCGCCCTGCTGACGTGGCTGTACGCGACCCGGGCCGCCTCGTCCAGGAAGCTGCACTGCTCGCGCCGGAACAACCAGCTGAACCAGCGCGGCATGGAGCAGGGCGGCTACTACACCTACGCCCCGGGGATGTTCTCGCACAGCTACCCGCCGGCCAAGGAGGGCCAGCCCGAGGAGTTCCGCAAGGACAACCCCCAGCCCGGGCGGGAACCGAAGAAGCCCTGGCCCGAGGGCGTCCTCTACGAGCAGACGATCTTCAAGGAGGAGTTCGAGACCCTCAGGGCGTCCAAGAGCACCGAGAACCGCTAGCCCGCGTCCGGCAATCCGCCCCCGGGTGTCGGCGGGCCTCACTACGCTCCCGGCATGATCAAGTCGAGCGCCGCGCCTCCGGACGAAGACACCCTCGAAATGCCGAGGTCCTGGATGCGGCATCTGCATCCGCGGCGCGGCGGGCATCCGGGACCGAAACTCGCGTCGGCCGACGTCCACGAGGACGAACTGCTCGCACCGTACGCGGGCGCCATCGAGAAAGTCCTCGGCCGCACCGAGGCCGACCCGGCGCTGACCGCCGTGGTGCGCGAACACCTGGACTGCAGGGGAAGCGCGCTGGAAGCGGCGGCGATCGTGGCCGTCCACGGCGCCGAGAAAACATACCTGGACCCGTCGCGGCAGGAGGAAGCGCTCAAACGCCTGCGCGCGTTCATCGCGCAGACCGGCGACGCCGAGTACCGGCGCGTCGTCTCGCTCATCGACGGGCTGCGCACGACGCCCGCACGGCGGATGGTCGCCGCCTACCTCGTCCCGACCGAACTCGACTGGGTGGCCGAATGCTGCGCGGCGCCTGCGCATTCGGTGCCGCGGGAGCTGCTGCTCCGTTCCCTGGGCTCGGCCGAGCATCTCGAAATTCTCGGCGCCGGAGCCCATATCTCCGTCTCCGACTGCTACTACGTCGAGAACCTCATCACTCTGGCGGACGGCGTGGGTCCTGCGATCGCCCCGTTCATGGCCGAGGCCTTCGACCTGTTCCACGACAGCGCGCCGCGCCGCAAGGGCCTGCTGGACGTCCTGAGCCGGCTGCCCGGCGACGAGGCGTTCCGGCAGATGCTGGAGCGCGCGGGCAACCTTCACATGATGGCGGCGCTCCGAGACACCATGCGCCGGTTCCCGGTCCGCGCGATCCGCGTACTGGCGGCCGCCTCGGCGGCGGGGGACGCCACGGCACGCGCCCTGCTGACCGACCACCTGCGGGCTAATGCGGAACTGGTGCGGCAGACCCTCCCGGACCTGCCCGCGGGGAGCCGCGCGGTCGTGGAGGAACTGACGGCGGCCGACGACCGGGCTCCGGACGCGGCGGCGGACGAGCTGCCCCGCGCGCTGGCCGCCCCGCGGTGGGAGCGGACGGAGCCGAAGCCCAAGCCGGTCGTCGTCAAAGGCGTGCCCGTCTCGCGGGAGCGGGCGATGGCGTGGGCGCCGGGCGAGCGCGACGCCTGGCTGAACAGCGAGATCGTCACGATCGTCGACGCGAACCACCACTCGTTCGGGCGGGTCCCGGTTCCGGCCGAGCGCACCGAGACCTGGGTGCGGCGGGTCGAGGAGGCCCGGTCCCCCACGACCGATCTGGGCCGGATGCTCTACTGGCAGGGCGCGGTCCTGGCGGCCGGTCCCGAAGACCTCGTCCGCCCCGTCCTGGCCGAGTGGCAGGCCGACTGGCGCCACGAGCGCGGGCTGGGCAGGAAAGGGAACCCCTACGACCCGGACACGTGGCTCCGCGTCATCATCGCGCGGTACGGGCTCGACGCCCTCCCGGTCGCGCTCGGCTACGCGCGGGCCCGGCCCGCGAACGGCGCCGAACTGCTGCTGCCCTTCCTCGACGGCGATGTCGCGAACGCGATGGCCGACTGGCTCCAGCGGAGCACGGCGGCACGCGGGGCCGCGACCGAATGGTTCACCCGGCACGGACGGGCCGCGCTCCCCTACCTCGTGCCGGTCGCGGTCGGCCGCGCCGGCAGGGCGCGCAAGGCCGCCGAGCACGCCCTGCGCCTCGTCGCCGCACAGGAAGGTCCGGACGCCGTCCTCGACTTCGCGCGCGAGCACGACGAGCGGGCCGTCGAGCCGATCAGGACCGCCCTGGACGCGGAGGCGGACGAGGCGCCGCGTCCCCGCAGGAAGCCGCCCGCCGACCTGGCGGTGAACGCCGAGGTGCTGCCGCAGGTCCTGCTGCGGAACCGGGAGCGCGCGCTGCCCGTGCCCGCCGTCCGGAACCTGCTCACGCTCCTGGCGATGTCCACGCCCGCCGAACCCGATCCCGACCTCGGAAGCGTCCTGGACGCGTGTGACGAGAGTTCGCTGTCCCGCTTCGGCTGGGCGCTGTTCCGGCACTGGCGTGAGAACGGCGCCGAACCCCGGGACGCCTGGCAGTTCGCCGCGCTGGCCTGGCTCGGGGACGACACGACCGTCCGCGAACTCGTCCCGGCGGTCCGGGCGTGGCCGGGCGAGGGCGGCCACCACCACGCGGTGCGCGGACTCGACGTGCTCGCCGCGATCGGGTCCGACCTCGCACTGCGCGAGATCCACGCCATCTCCCAGAAGGTGAAGTTCAAGGCGCTGAAACTGCGGGCGCAGGAGAAGGTCGGGGAGATCGCCGCCGCGCGCGGCCTCACCACCGAGCAGCTCGGCGACCGCCTCATCCCCGACCTGGGCCTGGACGTCCACGGCACCCTCGTCCTCGATTACGGCCCGCGCCGGTTCACCGTCGGATTCGACGAGGCGCTCAGGCCCTACGTCATCGACGAGGCCGGTAAGCACCGGTCGTCCCTGCCCAAACCGGGACAGCGCGATGACGCCGCCCTGGCGCCCGCCGCCTACCGGCGCTTCACCGACCTGAAGAAGGACGTCCGCGCCCTGGCCGGGCTCCAGCTCCAGCGCCTCGAACGGGCGATGACGACGGGGCGCCGGTGGCCGCTGCCGGAGTTCCGCGAGTTCTTCGCCGGACATCCCCTGGTGTGGCACATCGCGCGGCGCCTGGTGTGGATCGCCGAGCACGGCGACACCGTGACGGCGTTCCGGCTCGCGGAAGACCGCACCCTCTCCGACGTCGGCGACGACGCCGTCACGGTGCCCGACGACGCCGTCATCGCCATCGCGCACCCGCTGCACCTCGCGGAGGCGCTGCCGGCCTGGGCCCAGCTGTTCGCCGACTACGAGATCATGCAGCCGTTCCCGCAGCTCGGACGGGAGGTGCACGCGCTCACCGGTGAGGAGAGGGCGGCGGCCCGGCTGGCCCGGTTCGAGGGGGTGACGGTGCCGTTCGGCAACGTGCTCCGGCTGGAGCGGCGCGGCTGGTATCGCGGCCCCGTGGACTCCGACGGCGGGATCTCGTGCCTCGTCCGCCCGGCCGGCGCCGACCGCTACGTCGTCGTCACACTGGCCACGGGACTGTACGCGGGCTCCGTCAGCGCGTCCGGCGATCAGACCCTCGAAGCGGTCTGGGTCGGCGCCGACCCCGCCCCCGATTACTTCTCCCGCGGCGCGTCCGAGGGCGCACCTCACACCTTCGCCGAACTGGACGCGGTGACCGCCTCCGAAGTGCTCGCCGACCTCACCGCCGTCGTCTCCCCCTGAACCGACGCGGGGCCGGCATGCCCGGGCGGCTGCTCCTGGACGGCTTCACCGCCCCCGCCATCACCGCGTCCTACGACACTGGCGCCCTGATCGAGACGATGGTGGCCCGGCTGCCGCCGGAGGAGCGCCAGAGCCTGCCTCGAAGGGGGCCGGGACTGGGGAACACCGCGCTAGACCGCCCGGTCGAAGACGCCCGGCGCCGGGCGGATGGCGCCGACGACCCGGTCCCCGCCGCGCACCTCGACGGTCGCCAGCTCGTCCAGGGCGACCCGGTCGGCGCCGTCGTGGACGCCGAGGGCGCGCAGCAGCGCGACGGTCACGGGCGTCCGCGCCCGCATCGCCCCGTCGTCGATCTTGACGACGCCGGCGCGCCCGTCGGCGAACGCGAAGGCGTCCACGCCCTCCGCGCCGCACTTGACGAGCAGCCCGGGGACGGCGTTCATCAGCTGCCGCTCCTCGCGCCGGGTCCCGGACGTCCACTGCGGGTGCGTCCGCATGGCGTCGGCGACGCGCCGCTCGTGCGTGCCCGGCTCGGCGAGGACGAGCGCCCGGAACGCCCGCGCGACGCCCGCGATGGACACGGCGAACAGCGGCGCCCCGCACCCGTCCACGCCGACCGCCGTGGCGGGCTCGCCGGCCAGCTCTTCGACGACCTCCCGGACGGCCTGCTGCAACGGGTGGTCGGGGTCGAGGTAGGAGTCGGCGGGCCAGCCCGTCGTGACGCACGTGGCGAGCATCGCGGCGTGCTTCCCGGAGCAGTTCATGCGCAGCCGGGAGGCGCCCCCGCCCGTCCGGGCGACCTCCTGCTGCGTCGCGGGGTCGAGCGGCCAGCTCTCGGGGCAGCGCAGGTCGGCGGCTCCCAGCCCGGCGCCCGCGAGGACCTTCTCCACGCCCTCGACGTGGAAGTCCTCGCCGGAGTGGCTGCCGGCCGCGAGCGCGAGCAGCTCGCCGCCGAGTTCGAGGCCGGCGCGCAGCATCGCGACCGCCTGCATCGGCTTGTTCGCCGACCGGGGGAAGATCGGCGCTCCGGTCTCCCCCGCCCGGAACGCGACGCCCCCGTCGGCGGCCAGCCCGATCGCCGCCCCCCGATGCCGGGACTCCACGAACCCGGAGCGCTCCACCTCGACCAGCACAGGATTGACGTCCACCGCACTCCTCCATCACCACGACACCGGCGCCCGCCTCCGGCGCTCTCCCACCCCGGAACGGTGACCTCGAAGGTCACGTACCCGGCGGACCCCATGAAAGCGGCACCCGGCACCACGAAAACGGCCAGGTTGCCCCATCCCGGCTTGACCCGCCGCCCGGGTTCAGCGGGGCTTGGTGGCGAGGAGCGCGCGGGCTTCGGCGGGCGCCATCGGGGGGCGCTGGGCCAGGCGGGCCGCCTGGGCCGCGCGCTCCACCAGCTCGGCGTTCGCCGTGACCGGGCGGCCCTTGGCGAAGGTGACTGTGTCCTCCATGCCGACCCGCAGGTGGCCGCCCGCCGACAGGGCCGCGAACATGACCGGGAGGGACGTCCGGCCGATGCCGGTGGCCGACCACGTGGCGCCCTCCGGGAGGGCCTCGACGGCGGCCACCAAGGTGCGGGCGTCTCCCGGCATGCCGCCCGGGACGCCCATCACCAGGTCGCAGTGGACGTGCCCGCCGTAAGGGAGCCCGTGCTTGTCCAGGAGGCGGTGCAGCGCCGTGATGTGCCCGAGGTCGAACAGCTCGAACTCGGGGACGACCTCCAGTTCCTGGGTGCGCTTGTACAGCTCCACCATGAACGACCAGGGGTTCATGAACACGTCGTCGCCGAAGTTGACCGTCCCGCAGGTGAGCGAGCACATGTCGGGTCCGGCGTCGAGGACGCGCAGCCGGTCCTCGTAGGGATCGGTGACCGCGCCGCCCGTGGACAACTGGACGATCAGGCCCGTGCTCTCCCGCAGCGCCGTCACCGTGTCCCGCAGCCGGGACGGGTCGAGCGTGGGCCGCGCGTCGTCGTCGCGGATGTGCACGTGGATCACGGCCGCGCCGGCCGCCTCGCACTCCTTGGCCGTCCGGACCAG
This sequence comes from Actinomadura sp. NPDC000929, assembly GCF_040492065.1. Taxonomy (NCBI): domain Bacteria; kingdom Bacillati; phylum Actinomycetota; class Actinomycetes; order Streptosporangiales; family Thermomonosporaceae; genus Actinomadura; species Actinomadura sp. NPDC000929. Next base: position 145,955 of record NZ_JBEUPA010000005.1, read on the forward strand.
TTCATCCAGGGTGACGGGCAGGGCCGGGACATCCGCCTTGGCGGACTCCGCGCCCGTGGGCGCCACCGTGATGAGCGTCGTTGCTCCCATGGCGGCAGAATGCATGGTCATGCGTGCTGTAGTCCAGAGGGTGAGCCAGGCCAGCGTGTCCGTGGACGGGCGCGTCGTCGGCGCGATCGAGGGGCCGGGACTGCTGGTCCTGGTCGGCGTGACGCACGACGACGGCCCGGAAAAGGCCCGCAGACTGGCGTCCAAGCTGTGGGGGCTTCGGATCCTGGAGGGCGAGAAGTCGTGTTCCGACGTGAACGCGCCGCTGCTCGTCGTGAGCCAATTCACTCTCTACGGGGACGCGCGGAAGGGCCGCCGCCCGTCCTGGACGGCCGCCGCGCCCGGCCCCGTCGCCGAGCCCCTGGTGGACGCGGTGGTCCGGGAGCTGCGCGAGCTGGGCGCGAAGGTCGAGACCGGGGAGTTCGGCGCGGACATGAAGGTCGCGCTGGTCAACGACGGGCCGATCACGCTGATCCTGGACGTCTGACCGCGCCGCCGGCCGGGCGCGCGGGTCAGCGGAACCCGTAGACCATGCCGACGAGCGCCGCGACGGTCCCGCCTGCGGCGAGGAGGATGAGGGCGCGGTCCTGCGGGACGAGGCGGCCTCGCACGTCCGAGGACACCACCACGGTCCCGGTGTCGCTCTCGTCCCCGACGGGGCCGTGCTCGAACGGGTTGCGGAGCCCGGCGAGCCGCCACAGCGCGTCGTTGCGGAGCCGCTGGTGGGCCGGGCCGCAGGCGAAGAGCCGCCCCCGGGTGCGCTCGGTGCAGGCCGCGCCCTTCGGCGTCAGGACCCGGCACAGGGTGGGGACGAGGACGAACTCGTACAGGCACCAGGCCAGCAGGCCGAGCAGCGCGAGGCGCCAGGACCGCTGCCACCACGCGATCCCGGCGATCGCCGCGAACAGGGTCCACCACGCCAGAGCGGACTCCCGGCGCGGGCGGCGCCGGGTCCCTCCCCTCCGCGCCGCGGGCGGCTCCCCTTTCCCCAGGTTCGGGACCATCGGTAGGAATCCACCTTCCCCGGGCGCCGAGCGGTCAGAAATCGTCTTATCAGACGATATTCGCCCCAGGGGCGGGCTGCTACCCGTGTTTCGCGGGCCGGCGGCGCAGAGCGATCTGCGCGTTCGCGCCCGTCTCCGGCGACACGACGACCTCCTGCGCCGCCGCGACGCCGCCCGCGAGCAGCTCGGCGTCCACCGGGACGTTCCGCTTGACCAGCGCCAGCGCGACCGGCCCCAGCTCGTGGTGCCGGGCCGCCGACCCGACGAACCCGACCGTCCGGCCCCCGGGGACCTCCACCGGGTCGCCGTGCGCGGGCAACCGGTCGACGCTGCCGTCCAGGTGCAGGAACACCAGGCGGCGCGGAGGGCGCCCGAGGTTGTGGACGCGCGCGACGGTCTCCTGCCCCCGGTAGCAGCCCTTGTTCAGGTGGACGGCCGTCTCCACGTACCCGGCCTCGTGCGGGATCGTCCGGTGGTCGGTGTCGAGGCCGAACCGGGGCCGGTGCTCGGCGATGCGCAGCGCCTCGTACGCCCACATCCCCGCCGGCCTGAGGTCGGCCGGGAACTCGCCCCGCGCGACGATCCGCGTCGTCGTCCCCGCGACGTCCGGCCAGGCGGGACGGCCGTCGCCGGGGCCGCCCGGCCCCGTGACCACCATGAACTCGTCCGACACGTCCGCGACCTCGACGCGCAGCATGAACCGCATCCGGTCGAGGAACTCCACCAGCGCCGGGGCCGTCCCCGGCTCGACGTGGGCCCACACGGCCTCGCCGTCGTCGACGAGGAACAGGTGGTGCTCGATGTGCCCGTTCGGGCTGAGCAGCAGCGCCTCGGTCGGCTCGGACGGCTTCAGCCCGTCCAGGTGCTGGCTCAGCAGGCTGTGCAGCCAGCTCAGCCGGTCCGGCCCCGAGACGCGGACGACGCCCCGGTTGCTCCGGTCGACGAACGCCGTCCCCTCCTCCAGGGCGCGTTGCTCGCGCGCGGGGTCCCCGTAGTGCGCGGCGACCTCCTGGTCGGGCGCGTCGGCGGCGACGGCTCCGGGCGACTGCAGCAGAGGGCTCTCCATGCCGTCCAGACTATGCCGCGGACCGGCGGATCATGCCGCCCCGGCCGCCCCGCCTCGGCTAGCCCTCGCGGCAGTCCTTGCAGCGCCCGTACACGGTCAGGTGGTGGACGTCGGTCTCGAAGCCGAAGTCGCGCGCCAGGACCTCGGCCAGGCCGGCCGCCGCGCGCGGGTCGACGTCCTCCACGGTGTGGCAGCCCCGGCAGACGAGGTGGATGTGCTCGGCCTCGGCGGCGAGGTGGTAGTTCGGCGGGCCGTGCCCGAGATGGGCGTGCTTGACGAGCCCGAGCTCCTCCAGGAGTTCGAGCGTCCGGTACACGGTGGAGATGTTCACACCGCGCGCGGTGCGCTGCACCTCGGTGCAGATCTCCTCGGGGGTCGCGTGCTCCAGGTCGGTGACCGCTTCGAGCACCAGCTGCCGCTGCGGGGTCACCCGGTACCCCTTCGCCCGCAGCTCCTCCTGCCACGACTCGACCATGCACCGAGTCTAGGCTGTGCTTTCGAAGTCCCGGCCCACTTCGCTCGCCTTGCGGCTCGCCACGTGACCGGGCCTGGGCGAACGCGGTATCGCTTCGCGATCTGCCCGGCTCCGGTCCGGACGTCCTGTTTCAGCCCTCGGAAAACCCGCTTGCCTCTCCGCGGGGGCGTCGCATACGTTCGGGATACGCGCGAAAGGAGGTGGTCCTAACCAATGGTTGCTTGTAGGACTCGCGAGGTGGCTGTCCGCTAGTCGCCGTTCCGCCTCGGATCCTCCGCCCACGGGCAGAGGTAGTCGGTCGCGACGGTGACCGGCGAATACCAGGCAGTTACCCGGTCCCCGGACCGATGGACCCGTCCTGTCCATCGCCCGCCACCCGGCGGGAAGGTCCGGGGATCGTTCATTTCCGGAGGCCGGCCGCCTCTCGGGGCGCTCACCCCCGGAGCCCGCCCCCTCCGGCGCTCAGGAGACCTTCTTCAGCTGGGCCGACAGGTGCGACTGGAGCTGGTGGCCCATCGCCGCCATGTCGTACGCCCAGCCGAGGTCCTCGCCGATCAGCCCGTAGAGGCGGTGGCCGCCGGTGACCTCCTTGGCCGACTCCGTCCGCGCGACGACGTCCGTGTGCAGCTCCACCCGGTTGAACGCCACGTTCCCCACGTAGATCTCGACGATGCCCGTCGGGTGGGCCAGCGTCACCTCGACCTGGTGGTCGGGGCGCGGGCGCCAGTACCCGGTCTCCATGCCCAGCGGACGCCCGAGCGCGCCGTCCTCCTCGATCTTCCAGGTCCGGCTCGCGTAGATCAGGAAGGGCTTCCCGACGTGCGTGAACGAGATCTCCTGGCCGAAGTTGAACGACTCGATCGTGGGATAGCCGCCCACGCCGGCGCCTTCCCAGGTGCCGAGGAGGAACTTCAGCGGCTCAAGGTCCGGGTGCAGCTCAACGTCCATGGGCACCGAGCGTAGCGGCGTCCGCGGCCCGCCGCGGCCGTCCGCGTCCCCGCGCTCCGTCCCCTCCGGTCCGGGACCGGCGTCCCTGTCCTAAGCCGGGCGGCGCCCCGATCATGGGAGCGTGTCGCTCCTCACCGCGAGCATGCTGGTTCCGCTGGTCATCGCCGCGGGCCTGCTGGCCGCGGGCTGGGTCTGGCGGCTCCGGCTCCGCAACCTGCACCGCGCCGTCCAGACGGACTGCGCCGGCGTCGCCGCGCTCCACGACGGCGTCCCGTGCCAGGTCAGCGGGACGGCCCTCGCCGTCCAGCCCGCCCCGTTCTCCGGCCGTCCCTGCGCCTGGTACAGGACGAAGGCGACGGCCCACGCGAAGACGGGCAAGCGGGTCTTCATCGACGAGAAGTCGAAGACGCCCTTCCCCCTGCGGGACGGGTCGGGGCACGTTCTCATCGATCCCGCCACCGCGGCCGTCGACGGCGCCGTCCAGACGATGGACGAGCGCCGCCCCGCCAGCGGGGAGCTCCCCGGCGTGGACGGGGAGGTCGCGGAGTACCGGTACCAGGAGTGGATCCTGCCGGCCGACCAGCCGCTCTACGTCCTCGGCACCGCGACCGGCGGCTCCGTGGGCAAGGACCGGGAGACCGGCCAGTACGCCATCAGCACGCGGACGCGCCGCGAGTACCGGCGCCGCGCCGTGATGTTCACGGGCATCGGGTACGGCGGAGGCGCGGCCCTCTTCCTCGCCTGCGCCGCCGTGGTCGCCGTCGACCACCTCTTCTCCGGCTGACGCGCCCGGGCTACCTGAGCCGGCCCAGCTTGATCACGAGGAGGACGGCGGCGACCGCCATCAGCCCCAGCACGACGACGAGGATCCCCGCGTTCACCAACCCGGCCACAACGCAGGATGCTACGCGGAACACCGGGCTAGAGTGCCCCCCATGGCAAGACCACTGGTCATCAAGGTGACGGCTGGCGCGGACGCCCCCGAGCGCTGCAACCAGGCGTTCACGGTCGCGGCGGCCGCCGCGGCGAGCGGGGTCCCGGTCTCCCTGTGGCTGACCGGGGAGTCGGCGTGGTTCGCGCTGCCGGGGCGGGCCGCCGAGTTCTCACTGCCCCACGCCACTTCCCTGGACGACCTTCTCGGCGTCGTCCTCGCCGCGGGCCGCGTCACGCTCTGCACCCAGTGCGCCGCCCGCCGCGGCATCGGCCCGGACGACGTCCTGCCCGGCGTCCGCATCGCCGGCGCCCCGACCTTCGTCGAGGAGATCACCCTTCCCGACGTCCAGGCCCTCGTGTACTGAGACGAGGCGGACGTCCGCCGGCACGGGGCGGGCGCCGGGGCTCGCGCTCTCCGGGCCGGCCGCCCGGAGGCGAGGCCGCCGTGCGCTCCGCAGGGCGAGCGCGAGGCCGGCGGCGGTGGAGCCGGTGAGGCCGAGCATGAGGTCGCCGATGGTGTCGCGGTAGATCGTGACGGTCTCGGGGGTGTCGAGGATGAAGACGCCGTACTCGAAGAACTCCCACAGGATGGCCGCGACGGCGCCCAGGCCGGTGCACGTCAGGGCCAGCGTCCAGGCGTCGAGGCGCGCCCAGCGGCGCAGCGCGACACCGGCGGCGGCGCTCAGCAGGGCCCAGTTCCCGAAGTGGCAGGCGTCGTCGAACCAGCCGACCGTGTCGTAGAGGTCGGCGGCGTTCCCGGCGATGTCCACCACGAACGGTGCGGTGACGAGGAGGTCGACGTCCCAGGGGAAGGGCCGCCCCCGCCCGCGCAGCGCCCAGACCAGGGTGACGATCATGACGGCGGCGGGGTAGGCGGCCACCCGCACGCCCATCGCCTTGTCCGCGAACCGGTCCCACTCGGGGAAGGCGACGGCGAGCGCCAGCAGCGCGGCCAGGGCGGCCTTGGCCGCGAGAGCGGGCGGGCGCCAGCGAGAGGAGTCCATGACCGGAGCATCGCCCCCCGGCCGCTCCGGCGGCATCGGCGCGGATACTCAGACCCGCCTGAGTGCTTTCGCCCCGCGCCGGAGCCGGATCTCACGGCCGGGGCGTGAGGCCGCGACGGTAGAACGGCCCGATAACGGATATAGGACTGCCGACCCGCCCCCGAAACTGGAGCCGCCGGATGGCCGACATCCCCGCCTGGGCCTGGGGCGCGACGATCGCACTGATCATCGCGCTCTTCGTGTTCGACCTGCTCGTCGCCGTCCGGCGGCCGCACGTGGTGCACATCCGGGAGGCGACGTTCTGGTCGGTCTTTTACATCGCCGTCGCGGTCCTGTTCGGCGGCGCGGTGTGGGCGCTCGCCGGGTCGGCGGCCGGCACCGAGTACTTCTCCGGCTGGATCGTGGAGAAGAGCCTGTCGGTCGACAACCTCTTCGTCTTCGTGATCATCATGGCCAAGTTCTCGGTGCCCGCCGAGTACCAGCAGAAGACGCTGCTGTTCGGCATCGCCGCGGCGCTGGTCCTGCGGGCGATCCTGATCGCGGTCGGCGCCGCCGCGATCAACCTGTTCTCCTTCACGTTCCTGATCTTCGGGCTGGTCCTGATCTGGACGGCGGTCCAGCTCATCCGGCACCGCGACGAGGAACCCGACGTGGAGGACACCTTCCTCGTCCGCCGCGCGCGCAGGATCCTGCCGGTGAGCCAGGACTTCCACGGCGGGCGGATGCTCGCCCACGAGGACGGGCAGCGCGTGATGACGCCGCTGCTGCTCGTCTTCGTCGCCATCGGGAGCACGGACCTGCTGTTCGCCCTGGACTCCATCCCGGCCGTGTTCGGCGTCACCGACGACCCGTTCATCGTCTTCACCGCCAACGCGTTCGCCCTGCTGGGGCTGCGCGCCCTCTACTTCCTGATCGAGGGCCTGCTCGAACGCCTCGTCTACCTGTCGATCGGCCTGTCGGTGATCCTCGCGTTCATCGGCTGCAAGCTGATCCTGGAGTTCCTGCACCAGGACGTCTCCACGTCCGTCCCCGAGATCCCGACGACGCTCTCCCTCGGCGTGATCCTGGTGATCCTGCTGTTCACCACCGGCGCCAGCCTGGTCCGCGTCCACCACCACCCGGAGGAGCGGGCCAAGGCCGGCTCCCTGCGCGGGCGCCGTGAGAAGAAGCCGCGCGAAGAGGAGCCGGCCGCCCGCTGACCGGGCTCAGCCCATGCTCTTGGCGCCGTCCAGCGATTCCCGGATGATGTCGGCGTGGCCCGCGTGCTGGGCCGTCTCGTTCGTGATGTGCAGGAGCACCCGGCGGATCGACCAGTGCGTCTCGGTGTTCCACGGAGCCTTGGGCAGTTCCCGCTGGAGGTCCAGGTCGGGCAGTGTGGGGATCAGCTCGTCGGTCCGGCGGGCCACCTCCTCGTAGGCGGCAAGCACGCCGGCCAGCGTCTCGCCGGGGAGCATCCTGAACTCGTCGGCGCGGCGCTTCCAGTCCTCCTCGGTCATCTGGGTGAAGTCGCCCATCGCGGCGGCGCCTTCGAGGATGAAGTCCACCCAGCCCCGCTCGCACGACGTGACGTGCTTGACGAGGCCGCCGAGGCACAGCTCGCTCGCCGTGGACCGCTGCCCGGCCTGCTCGTCCGTGAGGTCCCGCGTGGTGAACCGCAGGAAGTGCCGGGCCTTGGCGAGCGCCGCCAGCAGGTCCGCGCGCTCCCCGGTGACGGCGCGCGTGTTGTCAACGTTCATGGTTCCCGCCTTCGGTCGTGTCTCTTCGGCTGCGAGACCACGGTAGGAACCAAGGCGGTCAGATCCTGGCCTCGATCGCCGGGCCGGGGAGCTTCCTTGGCCGCGTCATGGCCGCGCCAGGAGCTCTCGCGTGCAGTCCCGTTCCGCTTCGGCGCCGAGGGCGTCCCAGCTTTCGGCCGCCCGGGCGAGGCCGTCGGCGTCGCCCGCCAGACGGCCGCGGGCGCGGGCCAGGCACGCCGCCGCCCACCTGTTCTCCTCGGCGAGCGGATCGGCCTCGGCCAGCAGTTCCGCCGCGTCCGGCAGACCCGCGGCCACGGCCAGTTCCGCGCCCGCCGCCCGCGCGTACGCCAGGTACGGGTCCAGCGGCGCCCCGGCGGCGAACGCCTCGTGGACCAGCGGCTCGGCGTCGTCGAACGAGCCGTCGTGCAGGGCGAGACGGGCGTCCACGAACGCCACCGCCGCCGCCGGGCCGTCGGCCGCACGGGCGACGCGGGCCCGCCACAGCGCCGCCCGTTCGCGGTCCCCGGACATCCCGCACGCCAGGGCGGTCGCGCACACCGACGCCAGCATCCAGCGCGGCGCCGGCCTCCCGGCCCGCTCCCACCGGTCCCACATCCGCTCGCCGTGCCCGATCGCGTCGCGGAAGCGGCCGGTCAGCGCGAGCGGCTGGACCAGGCGGCCCGCGGTGATGTGCGTGTCGCGCAGGAGGTCGTCCTCCATGCCGGCCCGCGCCGCGGCCATCCCGCCGCGCAGGTCCCCGGCCATGATCGCGTAGATGCAGGCGCGTCCGTAGGTGTTGCAGACCTCCGGCGCGCAGTACGGGTCGTCGCGGTCCATGGACGCCAGCAGGCGCAGCCGCTCCCGGGTGATCCGGTTCGCCTCCCGCAGCCGCCCGGCGCACAGCGCCGCGGTGCCCGCCGCGCACAGCGCGGAGCTGGTCAGCACCGGGTCCCCGGCCGCCCGCGCGGCGGCGACGGCGGCCGTCGCGAGCCCGGCGTCCGGGACGCCCTCGCCCGTCTGGCAGGCTTCCTGCACCTTCCGCTGGACGCGGAGCCCGACAACACGAGGATCCACGACACCGGCGGCAACTGGAGCTCCTTCGTCCCGTACGT